>JAKLIJ010000042.1 GCA_022709665.1 Bacteroidota bacterium | reverse complement strand
AGTTTCTGTCAGAAATGGGTAACTAAACTGCCCATTCCGACTTTCTGAAAGAGAAGGGAATAACACAGAGCACGTAAAGGGGATAAACAAGCTGCGACGGCAGGAACCATCGCATTAAGTCACTTTTGCCATACCTTGCTGTTGTGTTGCGAAGGATAAGAAAATCAGGGATGGATTTTAAAAGAATTATGACGCCAAGAACCTGAAAAAGGGGGGAATAAAAAAATCCCCCGGCAAACAGGAGAATCTGGGTAAGAATTGTAACAAATGTTACAATTGCAAGCAACTTCGTGTAGCTGTCGCTGTAATAACCGGCTTTTGACAGCCACCTTCCTCTCTGCCTGAGAAATGAAACCAGACCGGCAGAAGCTGGAGTTACACCGGCTGCATCAGATGATTCAAGCCACCTGACAGATCCGGGTTTTTTCGACTTCAGGCTGTGAAGCATAAAAATGTCGTCTCCCGATGCGATCTCATAATGAATAGCAGCTGAATTCCCCAGCCATGCTTCCTTCTCAATCCCAAGGTTGGCCCCGTTGCACAAAACAGGATTTCCAAGAGCGGCGCTTCCAGCCGTGATGCCCTGAAGGCTCAGGAACTCAAGCTCCTGAAACTTGCTGAAGAAACCGCTTCCTGCTTTGATCATTACCGGATGTATCGACATTGCCGGGTGTTCTTCTTCTGCGAATGAGGCTACAGTCCTCAGCCAGTGCGGGCCAAACCTGCAGTCAGCATCGGCAGTCACAAGAAAGGCGCCGCGGGAAACTTCAACACCTGTCCTCAAAGCCTGCTTTTTCCCCTTCCCCCGGTTTGCCAGAACCCTTATGTTTATCTGCCCGGTAAATGACCTTGCCACATCGGCTGTGGAGTCGGCTGAATGGTCGTTGACAATTATTACCTCAAAAAGATCCTTTTCATATTCCTGGGCAAGCAGATCTGAAAGCAGCAAGGGAAGATTGTCCTGCTCATTCCGGCAGGCAACAATAACAGAAAGGAAAAGCCGGGGCACCGTGCCACTCCTGAAGGGTAGGTTGCCTTCAAGAGCTTTCCACAATTTAATAATATGGTATAGATAAGGTATGGCGATAATGAGGAAAAGCCAGTGCATTGCTCACTTATTTATACTCATCCCAGCTCTTTATCATCAGATCTTCCTCTCCCAGTCTGCAGAAAGCAAGGATGAAGGCGCTGGCAAGCCTTGCATTTGTGAGCAGGGGTACATTGAAATCGACAGCATTGCGCCGTATGGAATAATCGTTGTTAAGTTCGGAAGCCGACAGATCCTTTGGTATGTTAACCACCAAATCAACTTCGCGGCTTCTTATCAGTTCTATTGTATTTGGAGATTTGTCCTCATCGGGCCAGTAAGCAACTTCGGCCGTGATACCTGCATTCCTGAGGAATTCGCAGGTTCCTCTCGTTGCGTAAAGCTTGTGACCTTTCTCACTGAGCGCCCTGGCACTGTTTATCAGTTCGACTTTAGAGCGGGCTGGTCCCGTCGAAAGCAGGATGCTCTTTTTCGGGACCCTGTAACCGACTGAGAACATCGCTTTCAGAATAGCCTCGTAAAAGCCCTCGCCTATGCATCCTACTTCTCCGGTTGAAGCCATGTCGACTCCAAGCACAGGATCAGCCTTTGCCAGACGGGAAAAACTGAACTGCGGCGCCTTCACACCAACATAATCAAGCTCAAACACCGACTTGTGAGGCTTCTCAACGGGTATCCCCAGCATCACTTTTGTGGCCAGTTCAATAAGGTTGGTCCGGAGTACTTTCGATACGAAAGGCATACTGCGGCTTGCCCTGAGATTGCACTCAATAACCTTTATATCGTTGTCCCTGGCAAGAAACTGAATATTGAAAGGCCCCGTTATGTTCAGCTCCTTCGATATCTGCCTAGTTATGCGCTTGATCCTCCTTACGGTTTCAAAATAAATCTTCTGCGCCGGAAACACCATGGTGGCATCACCCGAATGAACCCCCGCAAACTCGACATGCTCGCTTATCGCATAGGCCATTATTTCCCCTTCACGTGCAACAGCATCTATTTCAATCTCCTTTGCATTCTCTATGAATTCCGAAACCACCACAGGATACTGTTTCGAAACCCTGGTTGCCAGATCAAGATAATGGATCAGCTCATTCTTGTTTGAGACCACATTCATGGCGGCTCCCGAAAGGACGTAGGAAGGCCTTATAAGCACAGGGAATCCAATCCTGTCGGTGAACTCTATTATGTCGTTGGTGGAGGATAATTCCTTCCACCTCGGCTGATCGACTGAAAGCATGTCGCACATCGATGAGAAAAGGTGACGGTTCTCTGCCCTGTCGATAGAAAGGGGAGAGGTCCCCGGGATCGGAACACCCTGCTCATGAAGACGCATTGCAAGGTTGTTGGGTATCTGCCCTCCCATTGATACTAAAACCCCGCCGGGAGCTTCAAGATCGATAATGTCGAGAACCCTCTCAAAGGTCAGTTCGTCGAAGTACAGCCTGTCGCAGGTATCGTAATCAGTACTCACCGTCTCGGGATTGTAGTTGACCATCACCGACCTCAGCCCCTGATTCCTGATTGTCGTTGCTGCATTCACTGAACACCAGTCGAACTCGACACTCGACCCTATGCGGTAGGCACCCGAACCAAGGACAATAACCGATTTCCCGTCGCGGTCGAAAGAAATGTCGTGCTCACAGCCTGAATAAGTGAGATAGAGATAGTTGGTGAGAGCCGGATACTCGGCTGCAAGAGTGTCGATCTGCTTTACAAAGGGTACTATACCAAGTCTTTTCCTGTGATCACGCACCTTAAGAAGATCGCTGTTGATATCTGAGGAACGTGATTTCAGAACATGCCTTGCTATCTGAAAATCGCTGAATCCATAAATCTTTGACTGTAAAATCAGTTCCGGGGGCAGCGACTCAAGGGAATCGAAGCTGCACAGTTCATCTTTTAATGAAATTATATTTTTCAGCTTGAACAGGAACCAGAGGTCGATCCTGGTGATCTCATGGATTCTTTCCACCGTGATCCCCTGCTCAAGAGCTTCCGCAATTACAAAGATTCTCATGTCGGTAGGCTCCGCCAGCTCTTTTTCAAGGTCACCGAAACCAAGCTTCAGGTTTCCTGTGAAACCATGCATCCCCTGGCCTATCATCCTCAGCGCCTTCTGGATAACCTCCTCGAACGATCTTCCTATCGCCATCACCTCGCCCACGCTCTTCATGCTGCTTCCTATGTGATGCGAAACACCTTTGAACTTGTTCAGGTCCCATCGCGGGACTTTGCAAACAATATAGTCGAGGGCAGGTTCGAAGCAGGCGCTTGTACAACCCGTAACACTATTTTTCAACTCATGAAGACCATAACCCAGTCCAAGCTTGGCAGCAATAAAGGCAAGCGGATATCCGGTAGCTTTTGAGGCGAGAGCGCTTGAGCGGGAAAGACGCGCATTCACTTCAATTACCCTGTAATCTTCCGATTCAGGCGAAAGTGCATACTGAACATTGCACTCGCCTACTATTCCTATGTGACGTATTATCTTTATTGAAAGCTCTCTCAGTTTATGAAACTCGCTGTTTGTAAGAGTCTGCGAGGGAGCAACCACAATGCTTTCTCCTGTGTGTATTCCGAGAGGGTCAAAATTTTCCATGTTGCATACTGTGATGCAATTGTCAAATCTGTCCCTTACTACTTCATACTCCACCTCTTTCCAGCCTTTAAGCGATTCCTCGATCAGTATCTGGCTGCTGTAGGAAAATGCCTTCGATGCAAGAGCCCTCAATTCCTCATCATTTGAAGCAAAACCGCTTCCCTGCCCCCCAAGTGTGAAAGCAGCCCTGATGATAACGGGGAATCCGAGCTTTCCGGCAGCCTTAACTGCTTCTTCAATATTCCCGGTAGCTATGCTCTTCGGTGTCCTTACTCCAATCTCATCGAGCTTTTTTACAAAAAGCTCCCTGTCCTCTGTATCAATTATTGCTTCAACAGGAGTACCAAGAACCTTTACATTGTACTTCTGAAAAACACCGCTTCGGTACAGCACAGTACCGCAGTTCAATGCCGTCTGACCTCCGAACGAAAGAAGTATCCCGTCGGGAGCCTCCCTTTCTATGATCTTTTCAACAAAGAACGGAGTAACCGGCAGAAAATATACCTTGCCGGCAAGCTCTTCCGAGGTCTGAACTGTTGCTATATTGGGATTGATCAGGATGGTCTCGATGCCCTCTTCCTTTAATGCTTTGAGGGCCTGGGAACCGGAATAGTCAAACTCTCCGGCTTCTCCTATCTTGAGAGCTCCTGAACCAAGGATGACCACCTTCCTTATATCATCTCTCATTGGAACATTTTAGTCCACAAAAATATAACAAATTTTCAATTTTGCCCTCCGAATTAAAAATATGTATATATTTGCAAAAAAATTGTATAAATATGCAGAAAGTGCTCAGGCTCCTGACTATTGAAAAGCTGATAGCAGGGGAGAAGATCAGCTCCCAGGAGATCCTTCTGAAAAAACTCAGGGGAGCAGGCATCAAATGCACCCAGGCTACATTGTCGCGCGATCTGCGCCAGCTTGGGGTAAGCAGGATCCCCGACGGCGAGGGCTCTTACATGTACTCGCTTACAGGTACAGGCAGGTCGCAGCATGAGCGGGGCTCGACAGTTAACATGCTGTCGGTGGTAAGCGAGATAGTGGAAGCAAAAGGTCTGATGGTTATAAGAACAATACCCGGCCATGCAAATGCTACTGCCTATTTTATAGATAATTCACGCAGGTATGAAATAGCCGGCACAATTGCCGGAGACGATACCATACTCGTCATACCGCGGAACGGCATCAGCCTGAAGCAGGTCCATACCTGCCTCGAGCTTATAATACCCGGTCTTCACAATCAGATCAGGAACGGTTCTCCGGAGACCAGGGCGGTCTGAATAATTAACATTAAATGACAATTTTATATTTACAGAACTATGAAAGAAAAAGTTGTGCTTGCATACAGCGGAGGTCTGGATACATCGGTTATCCTCAAATGGCTTATTGAAAAGGATTATGAAGTTATAGCATTTGTGGCCGACGTGGGGCAGGCTGAAGATTTTGAGGAATGCAGGAAAAAAGCGCTTCTCCTGGGCGCCTCAAAGGTTATCATTGCCGACCTGAAGAAGGAATTTGTTGAGAACTATGTTTTCAAAGCTATTATGGGTAATGCCGTTTATGAGGGGAGGTATCTTCTCGGCACTGCTCTGGCAAGACCGCTTATTGCAATGAAACAAATTGAAGCCGCTGTAAGCGAAGGTGCAAAAGCAGTCGCTCACGGCGCCACCGGAAAAGGTAACGACCAGGTAAGGTTCGAACTCTGCTATTATGCCCTGAAACCGGACATTGAAGTCATATCTCCGTGGAAAGACAGGGAATTTCTCGGAAAATTCAAAGGGAGAACGGATCTGCTGAAATATGCTGCTGAAAAGAATATTCCTGTAAAAGCCAGCATTGATAAACCATACAGCGAGGATGATAACCTGATGCATATAAGTCACGAGGCCGGTATACTTGAAGATCCGATGTACACCGCCAGGAAAGCCATCCTCGAGAAGATGGTTATGCCGCAGGATGCGCCCGACAGTGAGACCAGGATAGCTGTACATTTCCGGAATGGCATCCCGGTAAAGCTTGTTAACAAGGAGGACGGCACCATAAAGGAGGATCCGTACGAGCTTTATGTCTATCTCAATGAGCTTGCAGGAAAAAACGGGATCGGCCTTCTCGACATGGTTGAGAATCGCTTCGTAGGAATAAAATCGAGAGGCGTTTACGAAACTCCTGCAGCAACAGTGCTTCACATTGCCCACATGGATCTCGAGGGGGTCGCAATGGACAGGGAGGTGATGAGGCTAAGGAACATGCTGACACCGAAATTCTCCGAACTTATTTATTATGGTTTCTGGTTCAGCCCCGAAATGGATTTCCTTATGGCAGCTATTGAAAAAAGCCAGGAACTGATCGATGGAAGCGTTCATATCTGCCTTTACAAGGGTAATGTGATAATCGAAGGAAGAGAGTCCCCTTCATCTCTGTACAACAAGGAGTTATCGAGCATGGATATAGAAGGAGGCTTCGACCAGACCGACAGCAAGGGTTTCATAAGGATAAATGCAATAAGGCTTATGGCTCACCGGGCTATTATTGAAGCAAGTAAAAATCGATGACTGGAAAATTTGTCACCTTTTTATATTTCTGATAGAAAATGAAACTCTGGAAAAAAGACGCAGTTCCCGATCCGGGGGTGATCGAATTCACCTCGGCCGGCGACAGGACCGCTGATCTGCGTCTTGCCGAATGGGATATTGCCGGATCGGTGGCTCACGCTATTATGCTTGGCAGGGTGGGACTGATTACCCGGGCAGAAAAGGATGAGCTTCTGAAAGGTCTGGCAATCCTTTTTGAAAAAGCTGCAGCCGGGAATCTTGTTATTGAGGATGCTGTTGAGGATATTCATTCCCAGGTAGAGAAGGAACTTACCGAAATGCTGGGCGATACAGGGAAAAAGATACATACCGGTCGTTCGAGGAACGACCAGGTGCTTGTCGATCTCAGGCTTTACACCAGGAATGCCATCGACAGCCTTGCCTCTAATATTGAAAGACTGTTCAGAATGTTTCAGGATCTCAGTGCCCGGCACAGGGATAAACTTATCCCAGGCTACACACACATGCAGCCGGCCATGGTCTCATCATTCGGGCTCTGGTTCGGATCCTGGGCCGAATCGCTGGCAGATGATCTTCTCCTGCTTGGGTCTGCAAGAGCTGTAATCGACCGTAATCCACTGGGAACGGGAGCTGGTTACGGAACATCACTGCCACTCGACAGGAGATGCACAACAGAACTTCTTGAATTCGGAGACCTTCTTTACAATTCGGCTTATGCAAGCATCAGCAGAGGAAAAGCCGAACTCGCAGTGGCATCGGCTATTGCGTCGGCTGCCCAGACTCTGGCAAGGTTCTCAGGCGATGTTTGTCTGTTCATGACTGCCGAATTCAGATTCATTGATTTCCCCGACGAATTTGTAACAGGCTCAAGCATCATGCCTCAAAAGAGAAATCCTGATGCCTTTGAACTTATCAGGGGAAGAACTCATCTGCTGCAATCGCTCCCGGGCCAGATCTCGCTCCTGGTTTCCGGTTTGCCATCAGGTTACAACAGGGATCTTCAGCTCCTGAAACAGTTGATCTTCAATGCTTTTACTGAAATTAACGAGTGTATAAACATGGCTGTAGTCATGCTCGGAAACATACGGGTGAATGATAACATAGCGGATAATCCCCTTTATAATCCTGTTTACAGCACTGAAGAAGCAAACAGGCTTGTCAGGGAGGGTGTGCCTTTCCGTGATGCTTACCGCCAGGTGTCATCAATGGTAGGAAAAAAACTCTTCAGAAAAACCACTCCTTCGGAATATGTCCATGAAGGCAGTATAGGAAACCTGTGCAGCAGTGAAATAAGCAGAATATTCAACGAAAGAATGGGATGCTTCAAATCCGGATCTGCGGCAGACCTGGTTGCTTCAATGATGAAATCTGAACAAAGCTGATGTTATATAGTCTGCAGCCATCCGGGGTGGTGTGATAACTTTTCTATAGCATCGACAATCTTATGCTTTCTATGAATTCATCAAAAAGGTAGTCTGTATCTGTCGGTCCGCCTGAGGCTTCGGGATGGAACTGTGTGGAGAAGAATGGTTTTGTGATGTGTCGCATCCCTTCATTGGTGCTGTCGTTGAGGTTGATAAAGAGAGGTTCCCATCCCGGCTGAAGGGTGCTGTTATCAACTGCATACCCGTGGTTCTGTGAGGTTATATACGCCTTGCCGGTGCCCACCCTGATAACTGGTTGATTGTGGCTTCTGTGTCCGTATTTTAGTTTATAGGTGTCGGCTCCGGAAGCAAGAGCCATCAGCTGGTTCCCAAGGCAAATCCCGAAAACCGGCCTTGCGGCGGCCAATGCCTTTCTGATATGAGCTATTGTCACTGAACACATTTTCGGATCACCGGGACCGTTGGTAAGGAAAAGCCCGTCATATTCATCACCGGTGAAATCGTAATCCCACGGTACCCTGATTACTGTTGTATCTCTCTTCAGCAGGTTCCTTATTATATTATTCTTCACACCGCAGTCGACAAGCATTATCCTGTATTTTCCCGAACCGTATCTTTTTATTTCCCTGGTGCTTACACTTGCCACAAGATTGGTAAGATTTGGATCGTGGAACTCTGTATGCGAACCTTCAGGTTCGAGTTTTCCGGGCATGACTCCTTTTTCCCTTATCCTTTTCGTAAGAGCCCTTGTATCGATCCCGTAAACCCCGGGTATATTGTTATTCGACAGCCATTCTCCAAGACTTTCGTCTGCATTCCAGTGGCTGTATTCGGAAGAATAGTCGGATACTATCAATCCTGATATATGAATAGATGAGGATTCGTAAAAGGAATCCATGCCATTCTGCCCTCCTTTGACCGGGGCACCGTAATTGCCGACAAGAGGATAGGTCAGACAAAGGATCTGACCTTTGTACGAGGGATCGGTGAGGCTTTCAGGATAACCGGTCATGGCAGTGTTGAACACAACCTCACCTGCCGCCGGAACAGCCGCTCCGAATGACCAGCCGTGATATTCGGTTCCGTCTTCGAGTGTGAGCCTGATCTTGATATCGTTTTTCATTCTGCTTATTAGCGAATTGATTCAACTGATTTACGAATTTGTTCCATGGCCTGAGTTACGCGCCTCCGTGTTGTACCAAGGTTCATCCTCATGAATCCTTCTCCTCCGGGACCGAAAGCTGAACCTTCATTGAGCCCTACTCCTGCCTTCCTCACAAAGAACTCCTCGAGATCTTTTCCTTTCATGCCAAGCTTCCTGCAGTCGAGCCAGATCAGGTAGGTTGCTTCGGGACGGAAAGGAATGATCTCAGGAATGTATTCCCTGCAGTAGTCAATCACAAACCTGACATTTCCTTCGATGTATTCCAGAAGAGAGGAAAGCCATTCCCTGCCTTCTGAATAAGCTGCGACTGATGATACAGTACCGAATATATTTCCGTTGCCGATATGAAGATGGTCGATCTTCGACTTGAAATACTTTCTTAAAACAGGATTGGAAATGACAACCGAGGAAGTTGAAAGACCTGCCACATTGAATGTCTTGCTCGGGGCAAGGCAGGTAACCGTGACAGCAGATATCTTTGATGAAAGGCTTGCGACTGGTGTATGCCTGTAGCCCGGAAGAACAAGGTCGCAGTGTATCTCGTCCGACAGAATAAGGGTATTGTTCTCAAGGCATATTTCAGCCAGTTCCCTCAACTCTCCGGGATCCCACGACCTGCCCACAGGATTGTGAGGATTGGATATGATTATCATCCTGGTGGAAGGTGTGATGATTTTACGAAGTGATTCGAGATCCATCCTCCATTTACCGTCGCTGAAAACAAGCTGGTTCAGGATAAGGTTCCGGCCATGGTTCTCCACGGCATCAAAAAAGGGAGTATAAACCGGAGGCTGAATCACAATCGAGTCGCCCGGACGGGTAAAGGCCAGGGTAGACAGGTTCAGTGCAGGTACTATGCCGGGGCAGAAGCAGATCCAGTCCTCAGGCACTTCCCATCCATGATGCTCACGAAGCCATCCGGCTATCGATGAGAAATAATTCTTCGGATGAAAAGTATAGCCCATAAGCTCATGGTCAAGCCTTTTCCTGAGGGCATTTATTATGAAGTCAGGAGTCCTGAAATCCATGTCGGCAACCCACATCGGAATAACATCCGCCGATCCGAAAACATTCTTCCTGAGGTCATACTTCACACAATCAGTACCTTCTCTCACGACCTCCTCGTCAAAATTCCAGTTCATCCTAAATGGATTTGTTTCAGGGGCTCAAAGATAATTAAAATAGCAGTCACCCGGAAAAAGTTAACTTTAACGGCATTATTCCCTTCTGATGGAACATACGGTTAAAATATTTGCAGTGTAAGTTAAGTCACCAATCAGGAAGGAATTTGCAAAATTGATGAAAGCTGAGGGGGTATTTTAATATTATTTATTATTTTTATGATCTCTTTCAGAGTAGATTTTAACTTTAAACCTATGAAAATGAAAAAGGCTATAGCGGTTGTTATTATCCCGATGCTGATCTTGTCCTTCACCGGACTCAATTCTTGTAAAAATAAGGCAAAAAAGGCGGAAACCAGTGAAAAGGCGCTTGAACTCGAACAGGTTCAAACCCTGGAAAAGGAAATTGAAAAGAATGTTTACCCTTTGCCTACTTCAGCTGAAGTGATCAAAATGCTTTCAGAACTTGAAGTTGGATATATTATGGGTATTGCAAATCCTGTCGCCAGCGCCAGAAAATACCTCACCAGTTCCGAAAAGGCGATCAATATGGGAGTATTCGGCGCCGACCTTAGCTATGCCACACTGTATAATATCCAGCAGGAGGTGCTTAATTACCTCGATGCCATCAGGTCGTTGGCCAATGACCTGAATATGTCGCAGATTTATGATGAAACGCTTTATGACAGGATCCGCCAGAACCAGGATAAAAAGGAAGAACTTGTTACTATCCTCACGGAAGCTTTTGACAAGACTTATGCCTATCTGAGCGAGAATGACCAGCAGGCTCTTGCCCTTCTTGTTGTAGGAGGCGCCTGGGTTGAAGGGATGTACCTTACCACTCACGTATCTGAAGCAGCATACCAGGTAGCAGGTATTTCAAAGGTTCTCATTGAACAAAAAGAATCATTCGACCTGTTCATCGAAATCACCGAGCCCTACCTGACTGACCAGAATGTTAAAGAATTTGTCGACAAGCTGGAACCCATCAGAAAAGTTTACTCCGGACTCACAACAAGCCTGACAAACCAGAATATTGTCGACATCACAAAAGCTATAGAAACAATCAGAGGTCAAATTATTTAATAATTCTTACTTACAATAATGACCGCAAATGGATTCATTTTGCGGTCTTTTTTTGATCGGATCTTTTTATGAGGGAATCAGTACTCCTGGCTCTGATACATATCTTTGCCATCGTTTCTACAGTTAATCCCGGAGGTATCACTTCCAGAGGTAAAAAAATACTCCGAAGCTACCTGAGGCGATACCTTAACAGGGAACTGGAAGAAGAGTATTATGCCCTTTTCGAAAACAACCTGGAGTTTTACTCAAATGAACTTAAAACTGTCGACAAGACAGAACTGGCCGACGAAGACTCGCTTATCACCTTCCAGATAACCAATATCTGCCGCCAGATCAAGAAGGGATTGTTCCTGGAGGAAAGAATGGTGGTATTTCTTCAGCTTCTTGAATTTGCTTTCGAGGACGGGAGGATATCAGAGCAGGAAAAAACAATCGTCGACATCGTAGCCAGAACTTTCAATATATCCAAAAAGGAATACGAAAATGCAATAGCTTTTATGATAGGGAGGACCTATGATGAGGTCACCCCCGATTGCATGCTGGTAATAGAAAATGAAGATCCCAAATACTGGGCAGCAGCTTCCTTTAAGAACTATGAAAGCTGGAGGCACATCAGGGTCAAGGGATTCAGAGGCCACATGTTCTTCCTCCATATTGAAAGCACTGGATCGCTTATTTTTACATACGACGGGTCGCTTGCCCTTTACTTCAAAGGCAGGGATATAATTGCCTGCAGGCCATATATGCTCGACAGGGGAGTCAACATCAAGGGCCAGGGGATAGAACCTATTTATTTCTCAAGGATATACAAGAAATTCGTCTCAAGGAAGTTTCCTGAGAAAATCATTTTTGAAGGCCACGATATAGAGTTCCTGTTCAAAAACTCCGATAACGGAGTGAGAAAAATGAATTTCAGGATCGAATCCGGAAACCTTGTGGGACTGATGGGAGGGAGCGGTGTGGGCAAGACAACCATGCTTAATCTGCTCCACGGAAAAACAAAGCCCACTTCAGGAAATATTTACATCAACGGCTACGATCTTAACAGCGAATCGGACAATCTCAACGGACTTATAGGTTTCGTTCCTCAGGACGACATGCTCATCGAGGAACTGACGGTTTACCAGAACATGTACTACAACGCCAGGCTGTGTTTCGGGGATTATAACGAAGAACAGCTTGACAAAACCGTCGATAAAGTCCTGACAGACCTCGACCTTATGGAAATTAAGGACCTTCAGGTGGGAGATCTGATGAATAAAAAAGTAAGCGGGGGCCAGCGAAAACGCCTGAATATCGGTCTGGAGCTTATGCGGGAGCCGGGAGTGCTGTTCGTTGACGAACCTACTTCAGGCCTTTCATCATTCGACTCCGAAAAGGTGATGACACTGCTGAAAAACCAGGCTCTTTCAGGCAAACTGGTCTTCACAATTATTCATCAGCCCTCTTCCGATATCCTGAAAATGTTCGACAGGCTCTGGATACTCGACAAGGGCGGCTTTATGATATACGATGGTGATCCGGTTGAAGCCCTCGTCTATTTCAAGACTGAAACATCGCAGGCAAACGCGGCTGAAAGCGAATGCCCCAACTGCGGCAATATTGAAACCGAAAGCATTCTTCACATAGTTGAGGTTAAGGTGATTGACAATGCCGGCTTTGCAGGAAAAGACCGGCAGGTGAGCCCGAAGGACTGGTACGACAAGTACAGGAAGAAGATGATGCCGGCACTTAAGGAACAACCCCTTAAGACAACCCTTCCTCAAAGCAACTTCAGGATCCCTGAAAAATGGGAACAGACGAAAACATTCATAAAGAGGAACATTACCAGGAAAAGAGCAGATAAGCAATATATGGCCATAAACCTCCTTGAGGTTCCCCTCCTGGCATTTATCCTCGGATTTATTTCAAAGTACAGCGAGCAGGGTGTATATTCGTTCGGTGCAAACAAAAACTATCCTGTCTTCCTTTTTATGGCGATAATCGTAGCCCTGTTTGTCGGCCTTACGGTCAGCGCCGAGGAGATCTTCCGGGACAGAAAAATCCTCGAAAGAGAGAAATTCCTCAATATAAGCCGGTCGAGTTACCTTCTCTCAAAGATCACTTTCCTTTTCTTTCTCTCTGCTGTTCAGTCGCTTAGTTTTGTAATAGTAGCTAACACCCTGCTCAGCGTCAAAGGAATGCTCTTTCAGCAATGGCTTGTGCTCTTCTCCGTAGCCTGCTTCGGTAATGTGCTGGGACTTAACATTTCGGCAGGCATGAGAACTGCAGTGAGCATTTATATTCTTATCCCGCTGCTTCTTGTTCCCATGCTCCTTCTTGGCGGTGCAATGATAAAATTCGATGACCTGCAGAAAAACATCAGCAGGAAAATATACGTCCCGGTTATTGGAGATGCCATGGCTACCAGATGGGCATACGAGGCTCTCATGGTTGAGCAGTTCAAATCAAACAGGTTCGAAAAGCCCCTTTTTGAATATGATATGGAAATAAGCCAGACCGGATGGTACAATGCATTTCTTATTCCGACTCTAAGGGTTAAGATAGATGAATGCAGGGCAGCTTCAGGCAATCCCCGGTATGATGAGCTCTGCAGAAATAATCTGAAAATGGTTAAGTACCATCTGGCGGAGCTTGAGGCTGAAACCGGTGTGGCTCCCGGGCCATGGATATCAAACATGAATCCGGAGGGATTCAGCGTATGGGCCGGTGATCAGGCAAAGCTATATCTTGATTCCCTTGCCTCTGTGATAAGATCACGCAACAAAACCGTTTCAGATGAAAAGGACGCTTTTGTAAAATCACTTACAGCAACTATCGGCCCTGAGAAATATCAGGCTCTCAAAGAAGCTAATTACAATGAGAGCCTGGCTAATTTTGTACTTAACAGACTTAGTACAAATAAAATCTATGATACAGAAAGACGGCTTATCCAGAAAGCCGACCCGGTTTTTATGAAACCCGGATCAAAATACGGAAGAGCCCACTTTTATGCTCCCTACAAACAGATAGGGAAACTCAGGATCGATACCCTGATTATGAACGTTGTCGCAATATGGATAATGACTGCAATTTTATTTGTGACTCTCTATTTCAACCTCCTCAAACGCTTCATAGAATTTCTCGAGACCCTTAAGGTACCAATATGGAGAAAATTCGGAAGGGAACTACTTCAGGTGTAGTGCCCAAAAAAAGCCTTGGTCAGCATTTCCTGCGGGATAAGGGCATAGCCGGAAAAATAGCCGCTTCACTTTCGGGAGAAGGATGCGACAGCGTTCTTGAAGTAGGACCGGGTATGGGCATACTGACAGGATTCCTCATTAAGCGGGATTTCCCTGATTTCAGGGTTGTTGAGATCGACAGGGAATCGGTAGCTTATCTGAGAAATACTTTGCCGGAACTCACAAAGATAATAGAAGGCGACTTTCTTACCCTGGATATCCGCGGTAACTTCCCGGGGAAGGTTGCTGTAATCGGGAACTTTCCATATAACATTTCAAGCCAGATCTTCTTCAGGATCCTTGAAAACCGGGATATTGTTCCCGAAGTATGCGGAATGCTTCAGAGAGAGGTGGCCCAAAGGATTTGTGCAGGGCCCGGCTCAAAGACTTATGGAATACTGAGCGTTCTGCTGCAGACTTACTATTCGGTTAACTACCTCTTCACTGTACCTGCCGCTGTGTTCTCTCCTCCACCCAAGGTAATGTCGGGAGTCGTCAGACTGACAAGAAACAACAGGGGACATCCGGGTTGTGATGAAAAACTGTTATTCAGGGTTGTTAAAGCCTGTTTTAACCAACGCCGCAAGACACTTAGAAACTCCGTCAGGTCGGCTTTCAGCCTGAAAAGTACAGATAATGATCTTTTACAGCTCAGACCCGAACAACTTTCAGTCGATCAGTTTATTGAGCTTACCAACTGGATAGAAAAGAATATAAAAGGATCAGAATGAAAACCCTATGGCATCAACGGGATTCATACTGGCTGCAGCGCTGGCTGGAGCATAACCGGCAATGATGCCTATAATTCCCGAGATAGTAAGGGCAAGAAGTATGTTACCGGTTGTAAGGTGCATATTAAGTTCATACAGGTAGTTTATTACCAGCGATCCCGCAAATATCATAATAAGCCCCAGTATCCCGCCGGCCAGTGAAAGCAAAACCGATTCGGTGAGGAACTGCTGCAGGATAAAGCCCCTCTTGGCCCCAAGAGCTTTCTGGATCCCTATGATGTTGGTCCTTTCCCTTACCGAAACGAACATGATGTTGGCAATGCCGAATCCTCCCACCAGAATCGCAAAAGCGCCGATAAGCCAGCCTCCGATATTTATTCCTTTGAACACAGCTTCAAATCCCTGCGACAGCATTTGGGAGTTGTTTATGGAGAAGTTAGAGGTCTCCGCCGGCTTCAGCCTTCTTGCCGACCTCATTATCATCGTCAGTTCGTCGGATAGTTCCTGTACCGATATGTCGGCTTTGGCTTTTACAATCATCTGGGAATCAACAAACCTGTTCCGGATATTAATGAAGTTCCTTCCATAGTTCATTGGGATAAGGGTTATCTGGTCTACATTGCTCAGAGTGATTGCTCCCTGTCCTTCCTTCTTCAAAACCCCTATTACGTCTGCCTTGAATCCACCCGACATGGTGATAACCTTACCTACCGGTTCGGTGTCGCCGAAAAGCTCTTCGGCAACCTCCGCCCCAAGCACCGCTACACTGCTTCCGCTTATGTAATCAAACGGGGAGAAATATCTTCCTTTGGCAATCTCGAATAACACCACTTTTTCCATGTCATCGGTGACAGCTGCAAGAACCGCATCGTTTGCCACATTATTCTTGTATTTCAACCTGTCGCTCTTTGCGACCAGGAACGACACTGCTTCAGTCTTTGTGGACCTCTTCCTTATAGCCTGATATTCATCCATCGAAACAGTGGGCCATCTCACTATGTCCCACCACTTGAGATCGTTGTCAAACGACCAGGGAAACTTCTGAATATAAACAACATTTGAACCCATTGAGCTGATGCTGTCGCGAATGGATTTCTCCATCCAGTCGAGCACTGTGAAAACCGAGATGATGCAGAATATCCCTATTGTAATTCCAAAAAGCGAGAGGAAAGTACGCAACTTGTTTACTGTGACCGATTTAATGGCCGACAAAAAACTTTCCTTGAAAAGCCTTAACCGTGTTCTCAATTATTTCAGTTGTTATGGGAGTCCAAAGGTAATAAATTCATTTGGATTTTGTGGAATACCCTTTACGGTCCGAAGATTCATAATTATTTTATATGCAGTATAATGAAAAAATATCTATTTTTAAGCGCCTGAATCTGCATGGAGCGGCCTTTCATAAAATTCAGAATATGAGTGACAAGAGGATCAGCAGCGCTTTAATTTCGGTGTACTTCAAGGACAAGCTTGATGAGATTGTCAGAATCCTTGATGAACTGAATGTGAAAATATATTCCACTGGCGGCACTTACAGCTTTATTCGTGATCGCGGTATAAAAGCCGAAACAGTCGAATCGCTGACAACCTACCCTTCCATACTGGGGGGAAGGGTAAAAACCCTTCACCCTTCGGTTTTCGGAGGAATACTGGGAAGAAGAGACAATGATGAGGATCTCAAACAGCTTTCTCAATACAAAATTCCTGAGATCGACCTTGTTATTGTTGATCTTTATCCCTTTGCGGATACACTGGCATCGACTGATGACGAGGAAGAAATAATTGAGAAGATCGATATCGGAGGAATCTCACTTATCAGGGCTGCTGCAAAAAATTACAACGATGTGCTGGTTGTTTCTTCCAGAGATCAGTACAAAAAGCTTATCGACCTGCTAAAGGAAAAGAAAGGCTATACCTCACTTGCCGACAGAAAATCCTTTGCTGCCGAAGCATTTCTTACCTCTTCCGGTTATGATACCGCCATTTTCAGTTATTTTAACCGGACTGAAGGAATTGAGGCTTTCAGGGAAAGCATAGACAACGTTTACCCCTTAAGGTATGGGGAGAATCCTCATCAGAAAGGGATATTCTACGGCGATACGGATAAGCTTTTCGAGAAGCTTCATGGCAAGGAAATATCATATAACAACTTCCTTGATATCGATTCAGCGTTAGGACTCATTGATGAATTCAG
>JAKLIJ010000041.1 GCA_022709665.1 Bacteroidota bacterium | reverse complement strand
TGTTCTCCGCCTAAGGATGTTGAGTTTTCGGTTACAGTCGGAAAACCGGCTTTAACAACAACTGTTAAGGATTCCGGAACTGCTGATGTCTCAACGGGAAGCCGGAAACAGGGCAGCGGTTTGCTGAGATTCTTCCTTATCTCGCTTCTTGCAGGATTTGCCGGAGTGCTTACTCCCTGCGTATTCCCGATGATCCCGATGACTGTCGCCTTCTTTTCACAGGGCTCCGAAAACAGAACCAAATCAATTATCAAAGCCCTTATCTTCGGACTGTCAATAGTGCTTATCTACTCACTCCTTGGAGTCATAGTGTCGCTCACAAGCGCAGGTGCGGGATTTGCAAATACCTTAAGCACTCACTGGATACCTAATTTCCTGTTTTTCTTACTTTTTGTGGTATTTGCCGTATCCTTCTTCGGAGCTTTCGAGATAGTGCTGCCAAACAAATGGGTTTCAGGAGCCGACTCAAGGGTAGACAGGGGAGGCATTCTTGCTTCCTTCTTCATGGGACTCACGACTGTCATCGTGTCATTCTCCTGTACAGGCCCGATCGTAGGGGCTCTACTTGTTGAAGCAGCATCAGGTGATGTCATTAGGCCAAGCATCGGGATGCTTGGTTTCGGCCTGGCCTTTGCACTTCCATTCACGATCTTTGCACTTTTCCCCTCTGTGATGAGCAAGATGCCCAAATCGGGAGGATGGCTTAATTCAGTGAAGGTAGTTCTGGGTTTTATAATGCTTGCATTCAGCCTGAAATTCCTTATGACCATCGATACTGTCTATTCCTTCAAAATACTTTCAAGGGATATTTACCTGGCAATCTGGATAGTACTTTTTTCGTTGATGGGACTTTATCTTATGGGTAAGATCAAATTCAGGCACGACAGCGATCTGCCGTATATTGGTACATTCAGATTATTTCTGATAATAGCGGTTTTCTCATTTGTTGTATGGCTTATTCCGGGCCTGTTCGGAGCTCCGCTCAAGGGACTTTCATCACTGCTGCCGTCTGCTTCGACGTCCGGATTATACAAGGCCGGGTCCTATAACCAGAACGCGGCATCACCTGCACTTCCTTCAACAGGTCTTTTTTCAAGCGAGCTTTGTTCCGAACCGCTTTACGACGATATATTTGATATGCCGCTGGGGCTCTCAGGTTATTTCGACTTTGAGCAGGGGCTTCAGTGTGCAAGGGAGCAGGGTAAACCAGTACTTATTGATTTCAAGGGACATGCCTGTGCCAACTGTAAGGTAATGGAAGCCAGGGTGTGGTCGGATCCCCAGGTTCTTGAACGGCTCAGGAATAATTTCGTTATCGTTGCACTTTATGCCGACGACAGAACCGTCCTTCCGGAAAATAAATGGATCACTTCCAGTGTCGACGGCAAGGTCAAGAAAACAATAGGAAAGATAAATGAGGACCTTGAGATATCCCTTTTCAAAACCAATGCTCTGCCTTTATACGTGATTGTTGATCATGAAGGGAATCCTCTTAATCAACCCATGCCTACCAATCTGAACGTTGAGGAATACAAGCAGTGGCTCGATGATGGTCTCGCAAGGTTCAAAGAGCTTTAGTCCACGATGTGCTGTTTCAGTTGAGACGGATATTCCCCCTGCTGGCATCAATCATCAGACGGCTTTCTGAGCTGCCAGTGCCTGCCTCTCCGGTAATCAGATATTCTTTTTTGGTTTCATTTAGTGTCTCTTTGTCAGTTTTTATATTTCCTGGGGGAAGGACAACAAATGAGTTGACATGCCTGATCTCAAACTTGTAGGAGGCGGAAGGATCGAAATCTGCTTTTATGTCGGCAAAAGCCGATTTCAAAACTATGCTTTCAAACTCTCCGGCAACTTTGTCGATGTCGATGCTTCCTGATTTCAGGTCGAGGTCGGCTTCCTTTGATAGATTCTCTATACTGTATTCGGAGAACCATGAAACACCTTTAAGGACATCGATATCATCAATAAAGAACTTGTCCCGGCGCGATTCAATTTCAACCCTGCCCGCCTTTCCCAGATCAAATCTGGAGGATGTGCTTTTCAGGTCCAGCTCTTCGCTGCGGGTAACTCTTATCTTTGAAAAACTTGTTATGATCCTTGCTGATTTAACCGAGCCTATCTCAGCATCTCCGAAATCGAAATTAAAACCTGAAATCCGGTTCAGTGAATTTGCCCTGAAGTCACCGTTGGAGAGATCTGCCGACAATGTGCCCGAATTGTAATCGATGGTTATGTCTCCAAACTGGTTTTTAATGTCAATGTCGACATATTCCGGAATGTTTATGTGGTAACTGATCTTCACCTTCGACTCGTAGTCGATTAATTTATCGGTGAAGCCCTTGAAAGTCTCCAGCAAAACTGTGGTTTCACGTTCAAAGACAGTCTCCGCCCTAATGACAGAACCAGTTTCCGTTATGCTGACATCTATGCCCGCAATAAGCTTGTCGAGCCTTTTACTGTCAGGCGCCCATGCCTCAACCTCGGCAAGGATGTGAGCAGATTCCTTATCCCATCTTGTGATTTTGATATCGCCATACCTGTTTACTATCTCCAGCTTCGTACCGCGTCCGGCCGGAAGTGTTTTCTCAAATGTCCTGTCAGCTGATTCGTTCTGTGCTGCCAGCGGTATCAGCGGAAAAAGTAAACTGGCAAAAAATGTCGTAATAGCTCTCATGGCGGTTCAGGTTATATAAGTACGCAATAATTTACGTATCGGTTTACATTTTATGTGTCGTATCGTACGATCATTATAAAGACGTCTATCAGGCTCAAATGTTACACCATGGAGGGAAAGCCGTCTCCTGTAAATTTTTTCCCGGTTGTCCTGTAGGACGGAACGCCGACATGTTTTTCTTTGTTAAATTGTGTTAAATGCAGGTTTTCAGTAAGTTTGATTTGTCATTTTAAGTTATATTGCATTTGAAAATAAGCATAAGCTCATGAACAGAGTCATCTGTTTTTCTTTTTTAGTTATGATTCTGACAGCCTGCGGGGAAAATCAGGGCAGGCTGGCAATTAAGGCCGACAGGATCCATGAAAGGATACTTGCTGTTGATACTCATTGCGACACGCCGATAAATATTGCTATGTCGGACTATGACCTTGGCGTTCGGAACGCCGAAGGATGCGTTGATTTCCCAAGAATGAAGGAAGGCGGCCTTGATGCCGAATTTTTTGCAGTATTTTCAAGTCAGGGCCCCAGGAATGATTCCGCTTTCAATGCAGTATACACTTATGCCATGGATGTGCTGGGCAAGATACTCGCGAACGTGGAAAAGTACCCTGATATGGCCGGTATAGCCGTTTCTCCGGATGATGCATTCAGACTTAAAAAGGAGGGGAAGTTGGCGGCTTTCATAGGTATTGAAAATGCTTATCCCCTGGGTAAGGATCTCAGCAGGGTAAAAGCTTTTTATGACAGGGGTGCAAGATATATAACACTCTCTCACACCAGAAACAATGATGTCTGCGATTCCTCCACCGATCCGAAGGGCCCGGAACATAACGGCCTGTCTGAATTCGGCAAGCTGGTTGTTCTTGAGATGAACCGGCTGGGAATGATGGTCGATGTTTCTCATATTTCGGATAATGCCTTTTATGATGTTCTGGGAGTCTCAACTGCCCCGGTCATAGCATCTCATTCCTCATGCAGGGCTCTTTGCGAATCGCCCAGAAACCTGGATGATGATATGCTTCTGGCATTAAGGAATAACGGAGGTGTTATTCAGATCTGCATCCTGAGCGATTATCTCAAGATTCCCGATCCAAACCCCGTGCTTGATGCCAGATTGAGGGAGTTTTCAGAACGATATGGTGACCTCTCAAAACTGGGGGAGGAAGAAAAGAAAATTGCCAGGGCGGAATACAGGGAGATAAGGGAACGTTATAAGAAGCTTGCCACAGTTAAGGATGTTGTTGATCATATTGATCATGTTGTTCAGGTTATCGGAATCGATCATGTCGGCATAGGTACCGATTTTGACGGCGGCGGAGGAGTGGAAGGATGCAAAAGTGTGGCTGAAATGAAGAATATCACTGTTGAACTGCTTCACAGAGGTTATTCCCGGGAGGAGATCTCGAAGATATGGGGCGGCAATATTGTCAGAGTGATGAAGGAAGTGGAGGCAAAAAGAGATGCTTCACTTTAAATCAGCCTGTTTGTTTTCAAGCTCCTGCCTGATGTCTACAATCAGATCTCTTTTACTCTCGAAAATCTAAGCATTTTAAGAAGCCATCCGGGCAGAGGTTTGTATCCCATCCTGTTCTTCAGGTTCAGATACCACCCGAGCCTCTTCGATATCCGCATTTTATGGGATTCGACAAATTCAAGCAGGATCCCGTCGGGATCTTCTATATAGGCAAAATGACCGGCGGCATCGCCCATCTCAAAACTGTTCCCCTTTTTTGAATCCATACTGTCGACAACAAAAGGATAACCGAGGCTTTTGCAATATTCCCTCAGTTCATCCATCTCAAATATGTCAAAACATATATGAATGAATCCCGGATCACCCCAGAAACGGTTCTGGTATATTCTTTTTCCGGGATTGCCCGGAGCGCTTACAAGTTCTATGACGCTCTGGCCGAAGATCCTGCTGAAATAGCCTGAAAATGGAGTTGTTCTTCTGAGAAGGACCCTCCTCAATTCCTTGTTTCCGCCGGGAAGTGATCCGAGGTCGGGAAAATATCCGGTTTTGTCATAAACCACCTGGTCATACCCGAGGATATCGGAATAGATTGCAAGTGATTTTTCAATATCCGTAACTCCAAGGATGGCGCCGTAGGCTCCGCCGCTTACCTTATTCTCCTTCATGAACCAGTTGTTTCCTTCCATTATCTGGAAGAGATTGCCGTAGGGATCCCGGATGAAGAAAGTAAAATTACCCGAAGGATCTCCTGCAGGTTCCCCGCTAAGAATACATCCTTTATCCTTGTAAAACAAATATGCATCATCTATATTCCTCACCTTTATTTTACAGATAAGTATTCCAAGGTCGCCAAGGTGTATTTCTTCCTCTATGCTGACCGGCTCTCTTTCGCGGTACTGCCAGACTTCAAAGCCGGCGCCGCTCTGCAGGTTCAGTGCAAGGATAGCATGCCTGCTCTGGGGTACGTTGCCGGTATAGGGAAGCATCAGGTTGGCTTCGGTTTTATCGTCGAAGATCCTGCAATCCATCCCAAACATTTTACTGTACCATCTCCAGGCTTCCCTCAGATCCTTGACTCCGATACCAATCTGTTGAATACCCCCCAGTTTATATTTTCTCATCTTAAAAAATCCTTTAACAAAATTAGTTTTTAATCCTGTCGGCAATCCTGAAAAAAAGCCATGGCCAGATCCTCCTTATGTAGAGAAGGACAAGTTCCCCTCTTCCGACCAGTATCTCCCGCCTGTTCCTTCTGATTCCCCTTATTATTATCCTGGCTGCCAGAGCAGGTGGTATGCCGTTTGCCTGGCCATCGTCCATCCTGCCGTATTCCTTTCCATCCTTATCAAGAGCATTCAGCGAGATGTTTGTTCTCACCCTGCCGGGGATGATTACGGATGTCCTTATTCCGTTATTCTTGTTTTCAAGGTACAGAGTCTCAAAGAAACCATGAAGAGCCTGTTTCGATGCCGAATATGCTGACCTGAGCGGAAAACCGAAGCGGCCTGTTATGCTGCTTGTGGCCAGAATATGGCCTGATTTCCGGACCGTCATGTACGGAAGTACTGCCTTGGTAAGTGCGATGGTGCCAAAATAGTTGATCTCGAAGATCTTCCTGTCGAGCCATAATGGTGTTTCCTCAATTCTCGACCGCTGACTGATTCCCCCGATATTAAGGAGATAATCGATCTGCCCGAATGATTCAATCTGGTCCTTGACTGTTTTGCCGATCCCTGAGGTGTCGGCAAGATCGAAGGTTACACATTTTACCGCATCGGGCCGGGAACAGTTTTTCCTTACACGTTCGAGTTCTTCAGTATTATTTGAAGAGGCAATTATTCTTGCGTCCAGAACAGCAAATTCATTGACAAGCGCTTCTCCTATTCCGGAAGATGCACCTGTTATCCATACAACCTTATTCCTGAAAAAAGCCCTCTTATTCATCTTTCAGTTCTGATACAAGCGACACAAGCTCGTCGTAATTTTTTCTGAGGGCCAGGTAGTCTTTATCTTTTCTTCTGATATAATTTCTGACCCTGAAGCCCCCGGCAATCCTTCTTAACAACTGGATCCAGCTCCAGGCAAAAAGACCTGAAAGCGGAATGGCAATAAAAATCATAACTGCAAGCCACCAGGGGGAGAATATCAAAAGGCACAGGATAAGATAAACCGGGAGGAATATGAAAGCCAGAGCTATGGAGATAACAAAACGCATTGTGCTGTGAAACTGAGGATCCTTTGTTTTACGGATCTGAAGTTCAGGCGGGGCAAAGATTGTAAGAGTGAATAAATTGCCAAAAAGCCAGACCGGGAATGTGGAAATCAGCCCTGCCAGGCCGGCCAGATGCCATCCAAGCGGATGCTTTTTCTTCTCAAGAAGCTTGTAGCTTACCTTCAGCCTTTCGGCTTGTTCCTTTACGCTGAGGCTCAGGGAGCATATACGGCTGTACTTCTCCGGAACTGTATTCTTGAGGTTATTAAGCCTGCTGATAAGGTCCCTGTCGCGGTACAGCTTGGGCATCCTTATGTCGTCGCTGTATTTTCCGTTGACTATACTCCTGAGTTCATCAATAGCTTCATAGTCATCTACTGATTCAATATGGACCATCAGTTTCTTTATCTCGTCAGAAAGCCTTTCCTTAAGCTGGACAAGAGCTCTGTCAGGAGCTTCCCTGTAGAGATGATGGAATTCCGACACTTCTATGGGTTTGCCATAGACCACAGTGAGTACCTGTCTTACTCTCCTGTAGTTGGTGTACTCCAGTCCGACCGGAATGATCTTTATGTTGAGCGTGAAATTCTCTGCTTCTTCTGCCTGGAATGCAACCCGGCAGATACCTTTCTTGAGCTGACGAAGCCTTCTGAAACCTGCATGATCGCCTTCAGGAAGTATTATCAGCCCGTTCTTGTGCTTTATGACATCGATTGTTTTTCTGAAGATTTCATCATTGGCTTTCAGATTGCTGTATCCGTCACGGATCCTGTAAACCGGAAGCATCTTGATATAATAAAGCAGGGAGGCAACCGACCTCTTCCTGAAAATATCGGAACGCGCCAGAAACACAGGCTGCCCCGAATGTGTAAACAAAACAGCCAGAGCATCCATCAGGGCATTCTGATGATTGGGAGCATAAATAAGATGATCGTCAGGATTTATGTTTTCAATCCCCAGGGTTATTACTTTTCTGTAATAGATATTATCGTGCCAGAAGCCCAGAGTTTTCTTTAAAAGGGCATAGCCGGCCGAGTACTTTTCAATATTCTCTTTTCCCATACATTCAGGTAATCGTAAAGCCAGAAGCGGATCAAGTTTTGTTTTCCGGAGAAAACCAGCCCAATGTAGCAAAAATGAACAGGACAAAGTTCACAGGGAGAGCAAATAGATGCCCTGAAAGGCAATAATAAGTCTTTTTACCACCATGTCATGTCGATTCCAGGTCATCTATGAACCGGTCGAGATTCCTTCTTTCTTTTTTGGTAGGCCTGCCCAGTCCTTTCTGCCTGAAAGCGGGAAAGACTGAATGTTTTATTTCCAGCTTCATCCTTTCTTCTTCAGGTGTAAGGTCTTCAATGAAACCGGCTGCAAGCTTCGCAGAAACCCTGTTCTCGATTGGTTTGATTACACGGAAAGTAAAGGTTACCGGAGGTTTCCTCACAGTTATGATCTCGTTGACTGTTACCACCCTTGACGGTTTTACCGGGATATTGTTGATGCTTATCCTTCCTTTCCTGCATTCATCTGATGCAAGGCTTCTGGTTTTATAAAGCCTGACTGCCCACAGGAACTTGTCAATGCGGATTTCAGGTATTTCAGGATCTGGGCTCATCAGGCGAACTGTCTTTTTTTCCTTCTTTTTCCGGATCCTTCTGCTGCGGCACTTTTGAGGCCCTGTTGAAAGCGGTCATGGTGAGTTCGGTGCCGGCAGTACCGAAGGACTTTATCATTTCAACAACAATTCCTATTCGTCCCTTCAGCTGCTCCTTCTCCTCGTCCGACCATCTTCCCAGAACATAGTTTACCTGGTTTCCTTTTTTGAAACCGTTGCCTATGCCTATCCTTATACGTGCATACCCGTCTGTACCGAGCACCGAGTTAATATGAGCAAGTCCGTTGTGACCGCCATCGCTTCCCTTTGGCTTCATCCGGATACTTCCCAGGGGGAGGGCCAGATCATCTACTATTACAAGAAGGTTTTCAGGAGAAATATTTTCCCTGCTGAGCCAGTACCTTACTGCGTTGCCGCTCAGATTCATGTATGTCGACGGCTTGAGAAGGATAAAAGTCCTTCCCCTGTATTTTGTCTCAGCAACAGATCCATACCTCCTGTCGGTGAAAGACACTCCTGCCTCGTCAGCATATGCATCGAGAATGGTAAAGCCTATATTATGACGGGTATCGCTGTACTCGTCGCCGATATTGCCCAGGCCAACTATCAGATATTTCATGTTGCCTGCCTGTTATGGGAAAACCGATCTACTTCTTTCCTTCCTTTGATTCGGCTGCCGGTGCTGCTGCCTCGCCTTCAGGTTTTGCTGCTGCCAGCTCACCCTCGGTCTCTTCCTTGGCTACAACACGCGAAGTGGCTACCGTAAGGATCGTGGTGATCCTGGGGTCGATAAGTTCGATCTTATCGTATTTCAGATCTCCAACCTTTATTGAATGGTTGACCTTTAAATTGGTGATATCTATTGGAAGTGATTCAGGGATCTCTCCTGCAAGGCCCCTGACCTTAAGATGCCTCTTCTTGATCCTGAGTTTACCGCCTGCCTTTACTCCGATGGAATCGCCTGTAACATTTATGGGCAGGCTGACAATGATAGGCCTGTCATCAAAGATTTCCACAAAATCGATATGAGTGATCTTGTCAGTCACAGGGTGAAACTGAATATCCTGCAACACAACATTATATTCCTTTCCTTCAAGGTCGAGCTTTACTATATGTGCATCAGGGGTGTAAACAAGATTCTTGAAGCTGTTCTCGTGAGCATGAAAATGTACATTGTGTTCCTTACCATAAATCACACATGGTACATTGCCTTCCTTCCTGGTTTTCTTTGAACTTTTCTTTCCAAGTTCGGTCCTGAGGGAACCTTTGATTTCAATTGTCTTCATCAGAATAGATTTGTGTGCTACTCAGAGCTGACGCCACGACAGCTCCCCATTACACGTTCGTATTTTTTAAAATTGGCCTGCAAATATATTACAAAGGATTCAGAATACAAAATTAGTGCTGATTGACTGATTCAGGTTGACCGCCTGAATGGTCTTTGCCAGAATCTCAGCTATCGACAACACTTTTATTTTGGAAGATTTGTTAATAAAAGGTACTGAATCGGTGACAACCAGTTCGGTGAGCGGAGAGTTTTCGATCCTCTCTATCGCATTTCCCGACAGGATAGGATGAGTGGCAAAGCCCCTTATGCTCAGAGCACCCTTTTCATGGATCTTCTTTGCAGCAAGCACCAGAGTCCCGGCCGTGTCGACCATATCATCGATAATCACTACATTTCTTCCTTCCACATCACCCAGAACCGACATCTCCTCTATTACGTTCGGCTTTTTTCTAAGTTTGTAACAAAGCACCATATCGGCCTGAAGATGCCTTGAATAGGCATTTGCCCTTTTTGAACCTCCCATGTCGGGAGCAGATACTGTCAGGTTGCTGAGCCGGAGATTCTCGATATAGGGAGCGAATATGGCCGACCCGTAAAGGTGGTCTACCGGAACATTGAAGAATCCCTGTATCTGATCGGCATGAAGATCCATGGTTATTATACGGTCAACACCTGCAGTTCCAAGAAGGTCGGATGATAATTTTGCACCAATCGAGACTCTCGGTCTGTCTTTTCTGTCCTGCCTCGCAAAACCATAATAAGGTATTATGGCTATAACCTTGTAGGCGGAAGCTCTCTTGGCAGCATCGATCATCAGGAGCAGTTCAAAAAGGTTGTCTGCCGGAGGATTGGTCGACTGAACGATGAATACCATGTTACCCCTTACCGATTCATCGAAACAGGGTTGAAACTCTCCGTCGCTGAATTCGGTGACAGAGCTCTTTCCGAGCTCCATTCCAAGCTCGGCTGCAATCTTTTCTGCCAGATGCCTTGATGCCCTGCAGGAAAAAATCTTCATGGGTGCCTTACCGTACATCTCCTGAAATTTTGAATGTTTAGTAATGAAAGTATGAGACTGCAAAATTAAAAAATCCCTTCGACAAGACTAATACTGTGAATATTTCTTTAAAGTTTCTTCGATGAATGAGAGTATCTCATCTTTTCCTGTTCCGGCTACTGATGAGGAAATAAAGGTGGAAGGTAGTGTCTCCCATACCTTTAGCATTTCAACATCATGAATTCTTTTTGTTCTTTCAAGCAAATTCCCGGATATCTTGTCAGTTTTGGTGAAAACCCTGGCAAATGGAACCTGATTTATTCCCAGGAACTCCATAAAGGCAAGATCGGATCTCTGCGGCTCATGTCTCGAATCCAGAAGTACAAAGAGGCAGGCAAGATTCTCTCTCTTTAAAATATAATCCTCAGATGCTTTAACCCATTTCTCCCTCATGCCTGCCGATACTTTTGCATATCCGTAGCCTGGAAGATCCACAAGATACCATTCGTCATTTATGAGAAAATGGTTTATGGTCCTTGTTTTACCGGGATTGCCGGAAGTTTTGGCAAGCTTCGAGTTTCCCGTCAGCAGATTGATCAGCGAAGATTTACCAACATTTGATCGTCCGATAAATGCAAATTCAGGCCTGCCGGGCGGGGGACACTGCTTTACTGTGGCGCTGCTCCCGATAAATAAAGCTGAACGGATAATCATCTTGTTCCCGGTTTATTTGAGATCGTTGTAGGGAAGAGGGATCTTTTTATAAGTCAGATAATTATTTCCATAATCGGTAACTATTGCCGCAATAACACCTACATGGTCAGACTGAGGGGCACCCGATTTCCCCAGGTCGATAAATGTCTTGCCGTTAACTGACGGCAGAAGTTTACAAATTGTTGTGTCAAATACTCCGTTATAAAACTCACCACGATAAAACTTCACATTTCTCTTCTCATCAGAAATTCCCAGGTTTACCCTTACTTTTCCTGATGCAGAGTAATTGTCGTCGATTGAAAAAACAATTTCGGGATAGTTTTTCTGCAATCTTCCGTTCCTGTCGTATTCCTCGAGTCCCGGGGCTCTCATTCCTTTTATAAAGTTCAGTCTGGCTCTTACGCTCCCTGACCTGTAATACTGTATCTGAGTTCCGTGAATTGTGTCGTGAACGTAGGGAGTGGAACGGAAGACCTGACCTTCGAGGTAGTATTTTTTTGCCGAATCCTCTCTTATTCCGTTCTCATACCAGAATGTCTGATTAAGCTGGCCTCCCCTGTAATAGGTTTTTGTCTCCCCGTGAAGGATGCCATTTTTGAAGGTCGATTCCTTAATAAGTACTTCCTGGCTGAAGTATTGCTTTATCCCTGTAAATCCGGTGTCAGGCACCTGGAGGGTGTCAATTGCAGCATCCAGGATTTTTCTCGAAGATTCCTTTCCTCCGCATCCTGCCATTATCAGCAACAGCAGCAGAAAAGAAAACGGAATTGAAAATTTTTTCATGGTATTATTCAGTAAGTTTTAAAAGCCGAATCCTGATTAATATAAATCTCAAGTATACTGGCATCCGGCTCGGGTATTAGTTCAACATCGCCGATAGATGCTGGAATTAATACTGTTTCACCGCAGCTTACCGCTTCTGAGCCTGAATCCCACCGGATACGGAAAGAGCCTTGGGTGCAAAGAAATATAACAAACGAATCTATAATGTTGTAATTCCTGTTTATCCTGGTGTTGAATCTTATGATATTTGCATCGAAGTATTCGCTTCTGACCAGGTTGGAAGGCCTGTTGGGCTGCAATTCATATTTAAGTTTTGCAGAGCCTGTCAGCGTGAAGTCTATAGCATCGAGGGCAAGATCGGTATGCAGGTCCCTTGATTTTCCTTCGGAATCCTTTCTTCCCCAGTCGTGAATTCGGTATGTAATATCAGAGGTCTGCTGGATCTCTGCAAGAACAATCCCGGCACCAATGGCATGAATTCTTCCCGACGGAGTGAAAAATGTGTCACCGGGCTCCGCAGTTTCAGAGTTCAGAAGGCTGCCTATCGTACCCGCTGCCACTGCATCTATGTACGATTCGCGCGTTACCGGTGAAGCAAAACCCGAATATATCCTTGCCCCGTTTTCACTTCTGAGAATATGCCACATTTCAGTCTTGCCATAAGCTTTGTGACGTTCCCTTGCAAGATCATCGCCCGGATGAACCTGAACCGACAGGTCGTCCTTCGCTTCTATAAGTTTAATAAGAAGTGGAAATTCAACACCGAACTTTTCGTACACCGATTCTCCGGTGATGTCGCCCATGTAAACCTCTATTATCTCTTCTATGTTGTTGCCCGCCAGAAATCCGTTGCTGACAACCGAAAGGTCACCCGAAACAGCTGATATCTCCCAGCTTTCACCTATATTTTTCAATTCTCCCTGTTTCTTCCCGTAGTAACCGGCCAGCGCCTTTCCTCCCCATATCTTTTCTTTAAGGATAGGTTCAAATTTAAGAGGATATAATTCCGACATCAGTGCAATTTGTTATTTTTGAGCAATCTTGTTATTGACAAAAATAGTAATAAATGCTGATTGTAGGTATAGCGGGGGGTACAGGTTCGGGAAAAACAACTGTCGTCCGGAAGGTAATGGAAAAGCTCCCCAGAGAACAGGTTATTGTTATTCCCCAGGATGCTTATTACAAGGACAACGGACACATTCCGCTCGAAGAGAGACAAAAGATCAATTTTGATCATCCCGACTCTCTCGAGTTCACACTTCTTATAGAACAACTTCAAAGACTGAAGGAAGGGCATACTATTGAAATGCCGATTTATTCCTACCTCACCTGCCTGAGGTCGAAGGAGACAATCACTGTAAATCCGGCCAGGGTGGTGCTTGTGGAAGGAATTATGATCCTGTGCGATAGCCGTCTGAGGGAAATGTTTGACATTAAGGTCTTTGTGGATGCTGACGCCGACGATCGCCTGGGCAGGGTGATTCAGAGGGATATTGTGGAAAGGGGCCGGTCGGTCATGATGGTTCTCGAACGCTACCACGAAACGGTGAAACCATCTCATCTGCAATTTATTGAACCGACAAAAAGATATGCCGACATCATCATTCCCCGGGGTGGCGACAACCAGGTCGGCGTCGGAATACTCGTTTCCATAATTGAAAAACATCTCCTGGAAGAATCATAATTTCATGTTCCCGGGAATTTTTTGCAGGGAATTGATTCGGCCCGGTATTGAAACCTTTCAGATCAACCTTAGAAAAGAATTTCTGACTGCTTCAGGGTTATCAGCATGGATCCAGTGACCGGCACCGGGAATCACATCAAATTCCGCACCCGGAAAAAGTCTCCTGATATCAGAAAAATCCTCTTCAGATATATAATCCGAGTTCTCCCCCTTCAGAAAAATTACAGGGAAACCGCTGAATTCAGCGTTTTCAAAATTTCGGGGCTCAAGGCCCCGAATTATCTCTTTCAGATTTCTCCTCAGGACGGGAACATTCAGTTTCCAGGCGAATGTTTCATCAGAATTTCTCCGGAGATTCTTCATTATGAACCCCCTTATATTTTCACTGTCAATAGTTTGAGCAAGCACTGCTTCAATCTCGTTCCGCGACTTAAGTTGTTCAAGATCAACAGAGAGGACGGAGTCGAGTATTTTTGTGTGTGCGGAGTAAGCTTCAAAAAATTTCTCATCGGAGGAGCGGGGAGTTACGTCGCCTATCGCCAGACCGTAAAGCTTTTCAGGCCAGTTAATTGCAAATGCCATTGCGGTCCTGCCTCCCATGCTGTGGCCGGCCAGAAAAAATCTGCCCGGGCCCAGCTCTTCAACCAGTTCATACAGGTCGGCTTTCATCGATTCATAATCGTGTACATCACTGTGAGGCGACTGGCCATGATTTCTCTGATCGGGCAGGTACACCGTGAACCTGTCGCTTATGCTTTTTGCGAGGGAAACCCAGTTGTCCGACGATCCATAGAGTCCGTGAAGAATAATAAGCGGCGGACCGTCACCGTATTTCCTGAAGAAGAGTTTCATGTAAGGTATCAGTCTGACAGTTGCCGCTTGTACATGCGGATAGTATTCTCGAGCCCCAGGTAGAGAGCATCAGCTATCAGTGCATGTCCGATGGAGACTTCCTCAACCCAGGGAATGTTCTGGTGAAAATATCTGAGATTGTCAAGGTTAAGGTCGTGGCCCGCATTCACTCCAAGGCCTGCATTGCGTGCAATCCGGGCAGCTGTGATAAAAGGTCCGATTGCCCCGGGGGCATCGGTATCAAAAAGTGCGGCATAGGGTTCTGTGTACAATTCAACCCTGTCAGTGCCGGTTAACGCCGCATTTTCAATATTTGATGTAAGCGTATCCACGAATATTGAAGTCCTGATGCCCGCGTTTCTGAAAGTAGAAATTATATCAGTAAGGAAAAGCCTGTATCTCGGAATATCCCAGCCGGCATTGGAAGTTATCGCGTCATGGGCATCGGGTACCAGGGTTACCTGGTCGGGCCGGACAGACAGAACAAGGTCAATGAATTTATCCGACGGATAACCTTCAATGTTGAATTCAGTACGGATGACAGGTCGTATCTCAAGAACGTCCCTGTACCTGATATGCCTTTCGTCGGGCCGGGGATGAACAGTAATTCCTTCAGCTCCAAACTGCTCGCAATTTATTGCGGCTGTCTTTACATTCGGAATATTTCCGCCGCGGGCATTTCTGAGTGTGGCTATCTTGTTGATGTTAACACTGAGTCTTGTCATAATAAATGAGGTGATTGTACGTATCTAATCTTATACAAAAATACAACAACTATCTTTTTTTTCTTACTTTAGATGAAATTTAACTGACAGCCGGCTGTAATGGTAGCAAAAGATCTTATATCGGAGGTGATACCATCGTTGAAAACATCTGATACGGGTCAGACCGCATTGAACTGGATGGAAATATTCAGGGTGTCCCATCTGCCTATTGTAAATAACCTCGATTTTCTCGGACTGATTTCCGACACTGACATTTACGACATGAATCAGCCTGAAGAACCTATAGGCAACCATGCCCTCACTCTCCTGAAACCTTACGTCACTGATGAACAGCATCTCTTTGAGGTAATAGGGCTGGCTTCCCGACTGAAACTTACAATTGTCCCGGTGCTTGACGAAAAATCACATTTTATGGGTGTGATAACCACTACCGATCTCATCAGGTATCTGGCAGGTATTTCCTCAATGGACCAGCAGGGCGGTATTATTGTGCTGGAACTAATTGAAAGGGATTATTCCCTCTCCCAGATAGCCCAGATAGTTGAAGGTAATAATATAAAGGTGCTGAGCATGTATGTTACTTCACCGCCTGAATCGACCAGGCTCGAAGTGACAATAAAGGTCAATACCAATGAACTGGCATCAGTTATCAGGACTTTTGAAAGGTATAACTACGATGTCAAAACCTGGGTCACATCCGACGATTCAATGGATAAATTTTATTCAGAGCGTTTTGATCTTCTGATGAAATACATGAATATCTGAATCATGTTAAAACGGGTAGCAATATATTTCAAGGAGAACAAACCAAGAACAGCTGAAGGTGTGAGCAGGCTGATACGGGAGTTTTGCAAAAGAGGGATCAGGATTTACCTGCATCATAACGGATTTGCCTTTGACTCCTGTGGCGGGAAGGAGCCATTCGAGCGATTTACCGACCTGGGCGGACTGAAAGAACTCCCCGAACTGGTCCTTAGTGTCGGAGGCGACGGTACATTTCTTGAAACCATGCTTAAGGTAAGAGATTTCGGGATTCCGATAGCAGGTTTAAATACCGGAAGGATGGGCTTCCTGGCAAATATCCCCGAGGATGAAATAGAACATTCGATTGACCTTCTTCACAGGGGGGAATACCAGGTTGTCGAGCGGTCACTCCTTGAGATCAGGAAACCTGCTGATATATTCGATCCGGGCGACTCCACAGCTCTCAATGAGGTAACAATCCAGAAAGCCGATGCAAGCATGATAACAATCCATGTTCATGTTGACGACACTTACCTTAACACTTATTGGGCCGATGGTCTTATTGTATCGACTGCCACAGGATCGACTGCCTACAACCTTAGTGTGGGAGGTCCGATACTCTCGCCTGAGGACGAAAGTCTTATCATTTCTCCGATATCACCTCACAACCTGACTATCCGACCTATAGTAATTTCGGGGGAGAGCAAACTAAGGATGATAGTAGAAGGAAGGAGCAATGAGTATGTAGCCACGTGTGATTTCAGATCAAAAAAACTGCCCTTCACCGAGGAAATAATTATTTCACGATCAGCGGAAAAACTGAAGACAGTCATGCTTAAGGGATTGGATTTTTACAGCACACTCAGGAACAGGCTGATGTGGGGCGCTGACAGAAGAAACTAAATTACATTGTTTAAAATACGTTGAATAATTTTAGATTATTATATTTGTATCAGCAATTTAATACAGACTAAAAATGAAACGATCGCTTTTCGTCATCGTGGTATTTTGTTTTGCAATTCAAATATCGGATGCCCAGCTTTGGAAATTAAGAAGATGGGAAGCCCAGCTCGGAATAGGTCCTTCATTTTCCTTTCCTGATATTGGCGGCTTTACTCATGGCGAAAATATATTGGGATTCAAGGATTTAAGTTATCGGCAAACAAGGTTTGACGTCAATGGATCTCTCAGGTACAGACTTGGGCGAACCTCAAACCTGAGATTGAGTCTGACTTATGGGATGTTGCATTCAACGGATGACCGCGGATCGAATGAGCTTCGGGCCAGAGAAGCTACAACCAGTTTGTTTGAACCGGCATTAATGTTTGAATATTACTTTGTTAAAAACAAATATGAAAGCAGTTACCTTTTCTTAAAGGGCAAAAGCCTTTGGGCGCTTCTAAGTTCTCTCGATTTCTATGCTTTTGCCGGTTTGGGAGGATTATCTTACAATGTATCTGACAATGACGTTCCTATTAATCCTCTTATTGAGGAAACAAAAACATCAGGATTCACAACTGTTATTCCCG
>JAKLIJ010000040.1 GCA_022709665.1 Bacteroidota bacterium | reverse complement strand
CTCTGGAGATGGAAACTCGCTGAGGTCAAAATGAATGAGGATCTTCACGGAATGCTTATCGAAAACACTATTCCTGAGACTAATGCCGGAGTATGGACTTACACAAAGATCTCACTGAACCATCCTCATGTATTCAACAGGAAGCAATACTTTAATCCAATACCTCAGACCGTAATTGACAGGAATCCAAATCTGCTTCAGAACTGGGGGTACTAAAACAAGCGTGATTATGGGTTTTTTAGGTTAGAAAAGAGAGGGTGTCCCGGTCTGACACCCTCTTTTACAAAAATCCTGTTCCAGGGCAAATTATTTATTGAATATTCATAAAGTTTCATTGACTGAGGCCCACATGTAATAAATACACAAACAAGTATTTAGGTAATTTTTTTAAACATGTGGGTTCCGTCAGGCCTATAAAATAAAATCATGTTATGATGAAAACAAATATTACCAAAGTTATCATTCTGGTCCTTGCCTTTTCTTCCTTTTCAGCTTTTATGCCTGTAAACGAAAGCCCGAAGAAGCCCGTCTACCTGAACACTACGTATTCATTTGAGGAGAGGGCTGCCGATCTGGTTTCAAGGCTGACTCCCGAGGAAAAGATGAGCCTTCTGGGTAACACCATGGCCGCAGTGCCAAGGCTTGGCATACATGCATACAATGTATGGGGAGAGGCTCTTCACGGTTTTGTAGGGATGTTCAATCCCAATGCAGGTGCAGCAACTTCTTTCCCCAGCAGCGCATCACTGGGTTCTGCATGGGATCCTGATCTGATGGAACTTGAAGCCTCAGCTATTTCTGATGAAGCCCGGGCTTTCAATCACGATGTAATTACCACACTTACCTTCTGGTCGCCTGTTGTTGAACCTGTCAGGGATCCCAGGTGGGGACGCACCGGAGAATCATACGGGGAGGATCCTTTTCTGATCTCAGAGATAGGAGGAGGATTCGTGCGCGGTTTGATGGGTTATGATCCCACTTACCTTAAGGCAGTACCCTGCGGGAAACATTATTTTGCAAATAACAGTGAATTCGACCGGCATACGAGCAGTTCAGAGATGGACGACAGGGATATGAGAGAATTTTATCTTGCACCATATAAAACACTTATCGAGAGAGACAGGCTTCCGTCCATCATGACAGCCTACAATGCAGTAAGAGGAGTGCCAATGTCGGCCAGTCGTTACTTTGTCGACACTGTAGCCCGAAGGACTTACGGTCTTGATGGCTATGTAACAGGCGACTGTTCGGCAATCGAAGATATTGAAACAGGTCACTACTATGCAAAGTCGGGACCTGAAGCGACCGCCATGGGATTGAAATCCGGAGTGGATACTGACTGTGGAAATTATTACCAGGCCTATGCGCTTGAAGCCCTTAAACAGGGACTTATAACAGAGGCAGATATTGATCTGGCTCTTGTAAACATATTCACTATCAGAATGAGAGTAGGAGAATTTGATCCGGGCAGAAAGGTACCCTATTCTTTCATCGATACAGGTGTGGTAAACTCTCCGGCTCATATCACACTGGCTGAAGAGGTTGCAAAAAAAACTCCTGTTCTGCTCAAAAATACCGTTGTTCAGAAGACAGGAGAAAAAGCGCTTCCTGTTAAAGCTTCAGCAGTTAAGAAAATTGCTATTATAGGCCCACAGGCCGATAAGGCGGAACTTGGTCCCTATTCCGGCAGGCCCGATCCCAAATACATGGTCTCATTCCTTGCAGGAGTTAAGAATTATCTTGCAGAAAAGAAGATAAATGCCGAAGTAGTCTACAGTGCAGGAGCCAATACATCAAGCAGGAGCAACCTGTTTTTCGTTCTCGATTTCGAAGTTCTGAAGAGCGATGGTTCCTCAACGAAATATGATGCTACAAAATTTACTTCCTCATCCGAAGGCATAGTAATCGGATCAGGAATGAGCGACGAGAATTCGGTCAGGAATATTCAGGATGGCAACTGGACATCCTATTCAGGTATAGATGTGACCAACATTGACAAAATAAAACTCAGGCTTAATATTCCGGCCGATGGTGGTACTGTTGAAGCCAGGGTAGGTTCGCCGACCGGTAACCTTCTGGCAACTTTTGATGCACAGCGTGCGGCAGGCGGCATGCTAGCCGGCCCATATGGAGGAGCAAGGACTCTGGACGGCAAAATAAGCAAACTCGGACTCTCCGGCCCTCAGACCATTTATCTTGTTTACAGGGCAACAGCTCTTGCTCCCATAGACGAGGAGACCATAGCGATGGCTAAATCAGCCGATGTGGCTTTCGTTTTCACCGGCACCGATGATCAGACAGCAGGCGAGGAAGGTGACAGGCTCACTCTCGTGCTTCCCGGTAACCAGTATGAGCTTATTGATGCCGTATCCGCAGTAAATCCCAATACAATAGTTATAATGCAGAGCCTTGGAATGATTGAGGTCGAACAGTTCAGGCACAACCCCAATGTTGCGGGGATTATCTGGACGGGTTTCAATGGTCAGGCGCAGGGAACTGCAATGGCTGAAATTGTTTTTGGTGATGTCAACCCGGGAGGCAAACTTAATGCAACATGGTATAAGTCAGTCAACGATCTTCCGCCGATAACCAATTATAACCTCCGTCCCGGCAAGGGAGGTAACGGCAGGACTTACTGGTATTTCAACAAGGACGTTTCCTATGAATTCGGTTACGGGCTGTCGTACACTTCTTTCGAATACGGCAATTTCAGCATAAGCAGGACGTCTGTTACTCCCAATGATAAAGTCAGGATATGTGCCGATGTAAAGAACTCAGGAACTGTGGATGGCGATGAGGTAGTTCAGGTTTATCTCAGAACGCCTGATTCTCCGGCATCGCTGGAGCGCCCTGTAAAGAGGCTGAAGGGATTCAAAAGAGTTTCTGTTCCTGCCGGTCAGACAAGGACAGTGGCAATCGATATCAATTGCTCTGATCTCTGGTTCTGGGATGGAGAAAAGGGAAGGATAACCTTCGATCAGGGCAAATATGTTTTTGAGATCGGAGCTTCTTCAAAAGATATAAAGGGACAGGTTGAGACAGTGATGTCCGGGTCGTACAATCCGGTTCTCAAGACCGTTGTTGCAGGTTGCGGCAAGGTTGTCTTCAGGCCGGGCAACACTGTACAGACTTCAGTTACGGCAGCAATGTCGGACGACAGCTTCTCTGACCTTAAAAATGCCGGAATTGTTTACCGCAGCAGCAATCCTGATGTTGTGAGTGTGGATGACAAAGGTCTGGTGACTGCAAAGGCGCCAGGCACAGCCTCTGTGACGACATTTGTGACCATAAACGGGAAAACACTTTCAGACAGCTATCCTGTAAAGGTAATGCCCGACTTAAAGCCCTCTTCCATAACTGTTAACGGCAAAAAGATCACGGGCTTTAATCCGGATATCCATAGTTACAGTTATTTGCTTTCTTCACCTTCGGCAAAGGTTCCGCAGGCAGCAGCTGTATCCCCGTACTCTGAAATCGTTATTAATACAGTTCAGGCGAAAGCAGTTCCGGGTACTGCTGTCATAGACCTTGCTGACAATGTCACGGTCGAAAAGAATCACTATTATATCAACTTCGGTACTAATTCGGTCAGCGACGAGTTTAACAAGACCTCAGCAGGGGCGCAGTGGCTCTGGATAAGGGGCAATCCGTCCAACTGGAGCCTTACGAAGAAAGCAGGATCAATGACAATCACATCTGCAAAGGGCGATCTTCAGGCAGGCAACAACGATGCGGAGAACCTTCTTCTTCAGAATGCTAATACCGACTGGACAATAGACACCAAAATGATAGTTTCACGCAAACCTGCGGGTTTCAGCCAGAACGGAGGAGTGATTGCCTGGCAGGATGATGACAACTACATCAAACTGGTGTATGGTGCCGGCGGCGGAGGAAGAATGGGAGGATTTGGACCTATGGGCGGAGCCGGTTCGGTAATGCTTGTTACGGAAGAGAATGGATATTACAAGGTCGCTGCTACCCTCAGCATGGCCGGTTTCATAGGTGACGACAACACTCTCTTCCTTAGGCTCGATAAGAAGGGGAACACCTATGCTGCTTCTGTGTCGCCTGATGGAAAATCATTCAAAATGGTAGGGAACGCCAGTATTATGCTTAAGGATATCAGCGCCGGAATGATGGTATGCGAAGGTGCAATGGACAACCGGTTTGCCAGATTCGGAAATATGCCGGGTATGCAGCAGCCCAAGCAGCCTGATTCGCCTTTTGAGGTTTCATACGATTATTTCCGTATCAGGAACAGAGGTTTGAAATGAAAAAAGACCTGGACGGGAAAAATTAAAAACAACAGATCATGAGATTTGCAGGAATTACAAAAAAATCGATGATAGCGCTGTTATTTGCAGCAGCTGCATTCGCGATTTCATGCGCTAAAAAGGATGTTCCGAAGCCGCTTTATCTCGATACCTCTTATTCCTTTGAAGAGAGGGCTGCTGACCTGGTATCGAGGCTTACAATCGAGGAAAAGCAAAGCCTTCTGGGTAACACCATGGCAGCGGTTCCACGTTTGGGCATCAATACCTATTATGTATGGGGAGAAGCCCTTCACGGTGTTGTCCCGATGTTCAATCCCTATGCGGGAAAGGCAACATCGTTTCCAGGCAGCGCAGCACTATCCGCATCATGGGATCCCGAACTGATGGAGAAAGAGGCTGTTGCCATTTCAGATGAAGCGCGTGCCTTCAACAATCCTGTGATAGCAACCCTGACTTACTGGTCGCCGGTGGTAGAACCGGTAAGGGATCCCAGGTGGGGAAGAACAGCTGAGACTTATGGAGAGGATCCTTTTCTCATTTCACGGATAGGAAGCGGGTTTGTTCGCGGTATTATGGGAGACGATCCTGTTTACCTTAAGGCGGTTCCATGCGGGAAACATTATTTTGCCAACAACAGTGAGTTCAACAGGCATATAAGCAGTTCCGACATGGACGACAGGGATATGAGGGAATTCTATCTTGTCCCCTACAAGTACCTGATTGAAAAAGACAAACTCCCGAGCATAATGACCTGTTACAATGCTGTCAACGGCATTCCCATGTCAGCCAACAGGTACCTTGTCGATACGATACCACGCCGCACTTACGGCCTGAATGGTTATATTACAGGCGATTGCGGGGCAATTCAGGATATTCAGACCGGACATCTGTTTGCAAAAACAGCTGCTGAGGCGGCAGCATACGGACTAAGGTCGGGAGTTGACACCGACTGCGGAAGTGTTTACCAGACCAGCACGATTGATGCTCTCGGCCAGGGGCTTATCACTGAGGCTGAAATAGACAGGGCTTTGTTAAATATGTTCACTATAAGGATGAGAGTAGGGGAGTTTGACCCGCCGTCATCCGTACCCTGGTCATCCATCGACAGCAGTGTGGTAAATTGTTCCGAGCACATAGCTCTTGCTGCTGAAGTGGCAAAAAGGACGCCGGTTCTGCTGAAGAACAGCAAGATGAACAACTCTGATAAGAAAATTCTCCCTCTTGATCATTCAAACCTGAAGAAGATCGCACTGATTGGTCCTCAGGCAGACAAGGTTGAACTTGGACCCTATTCAGGGACACCTTTTGAAGAGAACCTTATCACTCCCCTTGAAGGAATAAGATCCTATCTTGCTGAAAAACAGGCTGCAGCCAGTGTCGAATACCTTGCAGGCGCAAACACGGTAAGCAATGCAAACCTGTTCAATATCTATTGGTTCGAGGTTGTCAGAAGCGACGGATCAACAGTAAGGTACGGTACTGACAGGATCACTTCAACTTCAAAGGGTATAACTATCGGAGGAGGGATGCTGCCTGTGGAATCTGTCAAGAGTATTGTTGACGGCAGCTGGATAGCTTTCAAAAATGTTGATCTTACCGGGGTTGAAAGTATAAATCTCAATCTGGGGATACCCGGTGACGGTGGCAGGATAGAATTCAGGACCGGATCTCCTTCAGGAGAGCTGATAGCAACTATCGACGGCATGGGGAATACTGGAATGTACAGCACATTTATGCCCGGTACAAAAAACGCCCGGACAGAAAAGCCCGGGTTGTCAGGGTCAGCCAATATTTTTATGGTATTCCGCTCACCGGAAAAACCGGCAATCGACAATGCGGCAATTGATCTGGCAAAGTCGTCAGATGTTGTGGTTCTTTTTGTAGGGACCGACGACAAGACGTCGAACGAAGAGGCCGACAGGCTGACTCTTGAGCTTCCGGGTAATCAGTATGAGCTGATAGATGCCGTGGCAGCGGTCAATCCCAACACTGTGGTTGTAATGCAGACTCATGGCATGGTAGAAACAGACAGGTTCAGGGACAATCCTAACATAGCAGGAATAATCTGGACAAGCTTCAACGGTCAGGCACAGGGAACTGCAATAGCCAGCATCCTGTTCGGAGAGACCAATCCCGGAGGGAAACTGAATGCCACATGGTTCAGATCGATGAATGATCTGCCCCCGATAACCGATTATGAACTGCGGGGGGGTAAAGGCAAAAACGGCAGAACCCATTGGTATTTCAGAAAGGATGTTTCATATGAGTTTGGCTTCGGTCTTTCCTATACCACATTTGAATACAGCAACTTCCGTATCGACAGGAATGAGGTTACCCCTAATGACAAGATCGTGGTGTCGGCAGATGTCAGGAATACCGGAAGCATTGATGGGGATGAGGTTGTCCAGGTTTATTTAAGGACTCCCGACAGCCCGGCATCGCTCGACAGGCCTCTAAGGAGGCTGGAAGGCTTCCAAAGGGTTACGATACCTGCCGGACAGACGAAGACAGTGGATATAGCGATCGACTGTGCCGATCTGTGGTTCTGGGACAGTGAAAACGACAGGATGACTTTCGATCAGGGCAGGTATGTTTTCGGTATCGGCTCTTCATCAAAGGATATAAGGGGAGAGGTGGAAACAGTAATGAGCGGTACCTTAAAGCCCGTCCTGAAGACCGTTGTTGCCGATTGCGGGAAAGTGGTGCTTAAACCTGGTGATAAGGTAAGAACCAGTGTTACGGCGGCCATGTCGGATGATAGTTTTCATGATCCGGGTAATGCAGGAATAGCCTACACAAGCAGCAATCCCGGTGTTGCCACGGTTAATGAAACCGGTGAAGTGACTGCAGTTGCTGCCGGAGTAGCAACCATTACTGCAGAGGTGAGTATTGACGGAACAACAGTGTCCGACGGATATCCGATAAAGGTGATGGCCGATCTTACTCTTGCAGGAATAAGCCTGGATGGTGAGAATATAAACGGCTTCAACCCAGGAACATGTTCATACAGCAGACTAATGGAGAGCGCAAAAGCAAAAATTCCTTCAGTCAGTGCAGAGCCTGCGGTAGCCGGAACAAAGATCCGCATTGCCCAGGCCAAAACAATTCCGGGCACAGCTGTTATAACCCTTAGCGATGATATTACCGGTCAGACCGGGATTTATACCGTTAATTTCGGGATTTCTTCAGAATCGGATGCTTTTGAAGCTTCGGGGTTAAAGGATAAGTGGAGCTGGATAAGGGAGAACAAGGAACTTTGGAGCCTTTCCGATTCTCCGGATAATCTGGTGCTGACCGGCGCTGATGGTGATATTAAGGGAAGGGCTAACAATGCTTCAAATATTCTTCTTCAGAGCGCCAATGCCGACTGGGTAATTGAAACCAGCATGAAGTTTTCCAAAAGACCGTCGAAGGAAGACCAGCAGGGAGGTCTGATCGCATATCAGGATGATGATAATTATGTCAAGCTGGTGTATACCAATTCAAGAAAAGGATTTATGGGCACCTCGGAGTATATAGAACTGCTTGTTGAATCGGAAGGTGCGGAATATTCAGCAGCCAATGCAAGAGCCATTGGAATAATTCCTGATGATCTGAAACTTTCACTTCGACTTGAGAAGGAAGGAAGCATTTTTACTGCATGGTATTCAGTCGGCGGAAACGATTTCCGGCTTCTGGGAACCACTGAGGCATTTCTTAAGGATGCAAAGGCCGGTCTTATCGTGTGCAACGGCGCAGAGCCGCAGGTGAGCAACATGGTTGCTCAAATGATGGGCATAGGAGGAGCAGCTGCGCAGGAACCCTTCAAGGTCGGATTTGATTATTTTAATGTAGAGAATACGGGTAAGTGATAGCTTTAGGCTAGTTAAAGGGGGCTGTACCCGGGTTAGTTTTATACTATCTTTACAGTCCCCTTTTTTTATGGTAAAAGTTATGTGCAGATGATTCCATTTCTCTGTCCTTTGTTATTCATTTGTCTATCTCTTGATCTCCCGGCTGCTTATGAGGGCTACAGCGATGCTGTTCCTTACCATGATATGTTTCTTGCTGTCGGAACTGGAGGGAGAATAGATTGCTTTGATAAATCAGGAACCAGGATCAGAACATGCGGTAGTCAGCAGAATAATCTGAACTGTGCTGCCGTAAGGGACCGGCTGGCTTTTGCAGGCGGTGACAGGGGAACTGTTTTATGGTCAGCAGACGGAGAGGCTTTTGAGTTGGCCAACACCGGAACGACAAAAAATATAAACGGTATGGCTGCCCGGAAAGATTTGATAATTGCCGGCGCGGACAAAGGTGTCCTTCTAGTGTCGGCTGATGGAAAATCGTGGAGTATGATTGAACCCGGTGTAACAGGTAACATTGTGTCTGTCGCAGCCAGTGAGTCCTATTTCATGGCGGTCACCGATGAGGGAGAGATACTAAAGTCGGATGACGGATTGGCCTGGGAAGTTACCGATTATAACGAGAAATACTCGGGATACTATAAGCCCTGCGTGTTCAGCGGGATTCTGGCGGAAGGTAATACAATAGTCATTTGCGGCAGACATTATGACGGAACTCCCGCTGTCATTACTTCCACCCTGGGAAATGTCTGGGCCGAACGTCTTCTTAACTACCGGGATGATCACGGTGTTCTTCGCTTCCTTTCGAACTTGCCAAACAGCATAGCTTACGACAGGGAGCGCGACCAGCATATACTGGCATGTGACAAAGGTGAGATATTCAGTCTTCCCTCATGTACAAAGTGCAACGCATCGGCAATTGTTTCAGGCAGCGACATTTACGCTATCGCCTGCCACGATGGCGTGCTTTTTTGCGGAGGAAGGGGATTCTCCTTCCGGGTTGTAAGCCTCTGACTTTTTCTGTTATTTCCCCTTTGGCCCGTCATAGTAATATGTGAACCAGTTGAACGATGCGATTCCGCCATCGTTTTTTTCATTATAGGAATACAGACCGATACGGTTACCTTTCCAGTATCCTGCCGATGTAATGAACGTTTCGCCAATCGGGTTATACTTTTTGTTGTCGGTGCTGAAAAAGAATTGATTGTTATTGCCCCTGATGTCGAGTACTGCCTTAAGGTAAATCTTCTTTCCGGTAAATTGATTTTCAGAAACTATTTTACCGTTATTTTCTACAAATACAAAAAGCGAAGATTCTTTCTTTATTATTCCCACTAGGTTATTATTTCTTCCTCCCATGCTGCAAAGTCCGGCTTTCTGACCAGCGGCCATCCCTGTTACATCCATTTCTGTCACCACTTCGCCTGTGGTACCCATAACTTTTTGAGTAATTGTATTACGGGCCCTGATGAAGTTTTCAGATTTTGAGGCTGTCAGGGACAGATAACCTGGTTTGACGGCCATCGACCAGAGGTCCTTTACAGGATTATGGTTCCACTGCCACTGAAGGCCCGGGGTAACAGAGTTGAAATCATCATCCGACTGAGGGGCGGAAATGTTGAAGATGCCCTTGATGGCAGGCTTTTTCCATACATAGACCGGTTCTCCGATACCGTTTCGGTCTATGTCAACTCCTATCACAGGCCAATCCTCCTGCCATCTCATCGGCTGAAGGTGAACCACTCTGCCCATTGCTCCGTCGGACTGGAAATGATAGAACCACCATTCGCCTTCGGGAGTATCAACAATGGATCCCTGGTGGGGTCCGTTAATCGGAGTGCTTCCCTTTTCGAGCACCACTTTTTTCTCAAAGGGGCCATAGATCGATTTGGACCTAAGGATAGTCTGCCAGCCTCTTTCAACACCTCCCTCGGGGATACTTAAGTAATAGAAACCATTCCATTTGTGGATCTTTGTTCCTTCAGCGACCGGGCCGGTGTAAACAGTCAGACCGTCATCGAGGAGGGACTTTCCGTCAGGACTTAGTTTATGGATTATTATTGGTCCGGCACCCACCTTGCTATGTCCGAGATATCCTGTTCCGTCTTCATCCCAGAAAGGACAGGGGTCTTCCCATCCGGCTATTTCCTTTACCTGGGTTAATGATTCCCAGGGCCCTTCGGCTTTTTGGGCCGAACTCATAAAAAGCCCCTCGTCGGGGGTGCAGAAATATACCCAGAATTTATTTTCGTGCCAGCGAATAGCCGGAGCCCAGGATCCCCTGCCATACTTTTCATTTGTATCATAACCTGGCAATGCTATCCTGTCGTAGATGCGGGCAATAATTTTCCAGTTGACCATATCGTCCGATTCCAGGACAGGTATGCCCATGAAATGGAACTCCGAACAGACCATGTAGTATTTGTTCCCGACCCTTATCACATCGGGATCGGAATAATCAGCATTCAGGATCGGATTGATGTAAGTTCCGTTCCCCTGATCACCCCAGGAACCGGTAGTCTGACCTGAGAGCGTCAGCATCATCAGTAATGCTGACAGAAGCAGAAGGTATTTTTTCATGTTAATCAGTGAATTTAATCAGTGGATAATAATTATTTCTCTTTGTATTCGAACCAGTCAAAATCTGCCAGGGCTGTGCAGGCTTTTCCGTTTCCTGTTGCATACATACCTGCATAGACGCCTGTGAATCCGCCCACTGTTTCGGAGCTTAAGTATCTGGCCATCGCTGTTGTCAACTCCCTGGGCTTGTCGTTGCCCTGCTGGCAAAGAAATCTGAAGTTCGACCTTTCACCCTCTATTGTCAGCACTGCCGGACCCGGTTTAAGAATTATCGGCTCCGATTCATGAACCAGATTTCCAAATCTGAGACTGGCTACAGCGACCCTTTTACCGCCTGAGCGCTTTATCAGGATGTCGAAGTGGGCCCCGTTGTTAAGGAGAATCAGTCCGGCTTCCTCATTGGTATTTGCAGGATTGAATTCCACCTGGGCGGAGGCAGTAAAGGAAAGGTGCCGGACCCTTCTTCCTATGAAAGTTGGCGATTTCAGGTCCTCTATTGTTTGTTCCGATCCTTTCAGCCTCAGATATCCTTTACGTGCCGTCAGTGAGTAATTTTCCCGGGCAGGATATCTAAGGTAATTCCATTCCAGGTCAGTTGTGCCCGAGATGAAGTCGGTGCGTGCCGGGGTGGCAGCCAAAGGTTTCAACGGAAGGGTGGAGCAGGTCATATCTGTGGTTATCGTACCGTTGCCGTTGACCACGGGCCATCCGTTCTCAGGCCAGATGACAGGAGCAAGGCAGGTCTCCCTTCCGATTATATGATGGGTTCCTCCGATGCTTCTGTAGCCATGGAATACAATCCACCAGGAGCCGTCATGAGCCTCGATCATATCGGCATGGCCCAGACCCTGTATCGGACTTCCCTGTCCGGCAGCATTGCAATTGGTGAGGATAGGATTTGAGGGATTCGGATTGTATGGTCCCCGGATATTCTTGCTTCTGGCAATTGTTTCGGAATGAGCCTCCTCCGTACCACCCTCCGCAGCCATTAAGTAATAGAAACCATCCTTTTTATAGATATGAGGGCCTTCGGGATAGCGTCCGCCTGTACCGCTCCAGACTTTCCTGCCCTCCGACAGTGATTTGCCCGTAGCGATATCGATCTCGAAAAGTACAAAAGTTGAGGAAATGACATAGGCTTTTCCGTCGTCATCGAAAAAGAGGTCGGGATCGATGCCCTGGGCTTCTATAAATATCGGATCTGACCACGGACCTGCAGGATTTGAGGCTGTAACATAGAAATTGCCTCCTGTTCCGACGTTGGTAGTGATCATGTAAAAAGTACCGTCATTATATCTTATCGTTGTAGCAAAGATGTTTAGGCCTTTTGGCAGTTGCGTTGGCCTCTCGATGCAGTAGCCGATCATTTCCCAGTTGACAAGATCCCTGCTGTGAAAAACCGGAACTCCGGGGAAATATTCAAAAGTACTGGTAACCAGATAGTAATCTTCACCAACACGGCAAACGCTCGGGTCAGACCAGAAGCCCGGTATCACTGGATTCCTGAAAGTTACAGTTTTGCTTCTGTCGATGACTGCCGAGAAATCATTTCCGCCCATTCCGGTAAAAGCAGGCGGATTGGGTTTGGCAGGAGGTGCCACTTCCTGTGAAAACAACATGGAGACTGTCACCGGGATGATCAGGATGAACAACAGAATTCTCTTCATAGTATCTCAGATTATTAGATTTTGAAAGTATTGAATGAATGGGCTTCCAGAGTGACAGAAATTCTTTTTTTGCCTATTCTGATATTGATTTCCCTGGGTGAATCGTCTTTGTTACAGGTAATAACGATCAGACTTTTATCGGGATTAAGAAAAGCAAGAATTGCAGAATTGTCGCCTTCAGTCCTTACCTTTCTGGAGCCTGGCATAACAAAATGGCTGAAATGTTTTAGAAGGTAATATTCCGGATTGTAAACAACTTCTTTTGTTGAACTGTTAATACTTATCAACGAATTCTGCTTCCATCCCCACATGCTTTTTCCAGTTTCATCGAGAATACTGTTCCAGAAGGTGTACGTGCAGATTCCGTTTTCGAAATAGTGCTTCATAAGTGAAAATGTATATTCTGCCGCTGCCATGTCGTTGGTGCCTCGTCCGCATTCCGTCTCCGACTGCATCAGTTTCAGTTCCGGGTATTTTGCATGTACCCCGGGTATTGCCTGTTTCCCGGCCCACTGGAAACTGACTCCTGTAATATATTTCGCCACATCAGGATTTTGCATTATGGTGTCGATTTTTTCCACCCATGGTCTTTCGTATGTCCCATACCATATTTCAGCATCAGGGAAGGCTGATTTCACAGCAGGACCCAGGTACCCTCCAATGAAGATCCCAAGATCGCCGGCGGTCCAGATGCATGAGGGGAAATTCTGGCATGAGTTCATCTCATTCTGAACATGCACACCGGTAATATTAATTCCTTCTTTTTTGTAGCCGTCGATGTATTTTGTAAAATATAAAGCATAAGCTTTAAGAAATTCCGGCTGCATCCGGAACTGGGTAAGACCTTCCCTGCCTGCCTGTTCCTTAGTAAGACCATTGTTTGAAGCCGGCCTGCAGGCATAGTGATTGTTGGTTTTCATCCAATACGGAGGAACCCATGGAGATCCCCATACCTTCAGGTCGGGTTTGTATTTCATGGCGGCCTTTAGGTAGGGGATGAGCATCTGTCTGTCGCGATCAAGCGAGAAATACTTCATTTCGAAGTCGTTCACCGAGTCGTTAAGGGAATAATAATCCCTGGCATAATCGTTTGCGCCGATTGGCATACGGCATATATTTAGCTTTAATCCGTCTTCAGGATCAAAGAGGTTTTTAAGGATTGCCTCCCGTTCCGGTTCACTGACCATTGAAAGAGCGGTCCATCCAAGTTCGTTGAAACAGATCCCGAAACCTTCAACTGCCTGTTCTTTTATATCCGGCAGTATTGTTACTTCAGTTTTTGATTTTGCAAGGCGGACCAATCGTGTCTTGGCTGAAGTCCAGGGCTTTGAGGGTGTGCTTGATATCCACCCGACCTGAGCTTTCAAACTGAAAGGTATAATCAGAATTAGCATGACGACAGATAATGTCAGGACTTGAATCAGCTTTTTCATTATTATTCGTTATTAGGTATCCAAAATAAAAGAAGGAGACGGATCGGCTGAGAAAAAAATTTCATGGATCAATTTCAGAGCAGTGGTTGCTCTTTCTTTTCATAGCGGTGCCTGTCAAACTTGTATAATTTGGCTGGCTTGTGGTTTACATTTTTTTCCTTCTCTGACAGGGGAGTGAGGTAATCCAGTTTTCTGATCTTCTTTCTGAAATTCCGGCTGTCGAGAGTGATGTTCAGGATTGACTCAAAAATATCCTGAAGCTGGCGCAGGGTGAATTTTTTGGGAAGCAGTTCGAAGCACAGAGGTTTTATCCTGAATTCATTCCTCAGGTTCTGAAGGGCTTCCTTTACTATATGGTTGTGATCAAATATCAGTTCAGGAAGGTTATTCACCGGGTGCCAGATTGTTCTGTCGGTTATCGCACTGTCGGATATCTTTATAAGTGAATAATAGGCCACCGTTACCACCCTGTCTACCTTCATTCCGCTGGTACGGCGGAGCCATTCAAGATCTTCCTGTGGTTTTAGACGTCCCGGATCTCCGAAGACTGAATATTGTTTAAGGAAAATATTATTAAGGCCGGTGAGTTCTGTCAGTGTTCTTATTGCTGAAGTATCCAGATCTTCCTGTTCAGAGATGAGGCTTCCGGGCAGTTTAAGTTTGTGTCCTCCCAGTTGTTCTCCTTTTTCTTTTTCCCTTTCAATCAGCAATACTTTCAGAGTACCTTCACTGAAGCCGAAGATAACACAGTCGACAGAAATATGGGGATTAAGGTTCATCGGAATGATTTTCTCACTCTAATTTATGAAAAAATTTTCACTCATGCAAACTTAGCGTAAAAAATACGCTAAGATTGCTCAATAAAAATGAAGGGCAGCTCATGAAATGGATGGGCTGCCCTTCAGAACAATTTAAAGCAAGGTATTATGCCGGCATATCAGGCAGCTTGAAACCATTCAGGTATTCATGCCTGATGAGGTTTGTAACGAATTCTTTTGCATTTACCACGCTGGTATCAGCCGGACGCTGGCCTCCGGGTCCGCCTGCAGGAGCGCCTCCGCGTGCCGGGGCTGCTCCACCTGCGGTCCGTGCCTGGGCATTGGCCTGAGCCATCATTCTTCCCATGTCCATAGTCTGGGAGAATATTGAAACCCTGTCGGTATCGGAGATATTTGTAAACATCATATTTTCACCGTCCCAGTCAAGGATCCTGTTCATTTTCTGAAGTCTGACTGCCAGAACGCCCATAAGCACCATTTCGTTGAAAGGTCCTGCTTCGCCGAAATGAGATGCGATTTTGGTGCGAAGGTCGGGATCCTTGCATGCAGCCACCCAGTCGAGGTAATGATTGTTGTCGGGAACGACTCTAAGCACCTCGGGCGATTTTGGAGTGCGTCCGGAGAGAAGGTAAGCACCGGCTCCGTGACTTCCGAGGATAAGGGTATCCTTGGTTCCGTAAAGGGCACAACCTTCGCCCTGCCATGTTTTGCCTTCCGGAAGGACGTCAGGTGCCATTGCACGGAATCCGCCGTCGTACCAGGTTACTTCCACTTCAGGCATAGCCATGTAAGGAAGGTTCGGGCGGGCAGGGAAGGTCATTTTAACTATCTGGGCATGAGGGCATCCATCCTTTTTCAGGGTTGTCGACTGACCCTGTGCCTTTATCGGGTATCCGAGCTGAAGCACTTTGAATACGGGGTGCATGTTATGGCATGCCATATCGCCGAAGGCTCCCGTTCCGAAATCCCACCATCCCCTGAAGTTCCATGGTGTGTAGGCACTGTTGTAGGGACGGAAGGGCATATGTCCGATCCAGAGATTCCAGTCGAGTGTCTTCGGAACCTTCATCACTTCGGTAGGAGTATCGAGACCCTGGGGCCAGATGGGGCGGCTCGACCAGACATCTACTTTTCTTACTTCGCCAATTTCACCAGCCCATGCCCATGCACAAGCCTGACGTACACCGGCGCCTGAAGAACCCTGGTTACCCATCTGGGTTGCCACACCATACTTTTTGGCAAGCTTTGTAAGGAGACGTGATTCATAGATGGTATGAGTCAGTGGTTTCTCAACATACACATGCTTGCCGAGAGTCATTGCGGTTGCGGCGGGATTGGCATGGTTGTGATCGGCGGTCGCTATAACGACAGCATCGATCGATTTGCCCATTTCGTCGAACATCACTCTCCAGTCCTTGTACTTCGTTGCACTGGGATATTTTGCAAATGTTCCCGTTACAGGTCCGTAGCCCCAGTCAACATCACATACTGCGACCAGCTTTTCCGTACCAGCCCTGGATGCCATTCCCATCGGTCCCTGGGCTGCCTGGGCAACTTCGGGTTTGCAGATGCTTCCAATATCGCCTGAGCCCTGGCTGCCGGCGCCGACAAGGGCCACATTCAGGGTGTCGCTGGGCGCCTGGTGCCCCAGCTTCTTTCCCATCGCCACTGACGGGATAATCGTAAAGGCGGCTGAGGCCGCGGTTGTTGTCCTCAAAAAACTCCTGCGGGAAATTGTTTTTCCCCCTGAGTTACTTTTACCGGATTCTTCTTTTAACATATCTGAAAAAATTAAAAAATTGAATAAAAAGTTCAAATGCTTTCCTTCATCGGTCATCGTTAAAGTCGGCGACATCCGAATAAGCTTTGAAATGTAACACAAAAAAAGGATACATTTGGGCCAAAAAGTAAATAATTCTGGCATGTGAAAAAATAGCGGTTTTCCTGAAATAAAACCGGGTTTCGAAATGTCTTAGAAGTTTAGAGTAACCACAAAATTGTTTTACAAATTCTTATAATCATGAAAAAATCATCTTTAATAATTTATGTACTTGTTCTGGCGCTGTTGGCTCCTTTCACCTGGCTTGATGGTGCACCGAAATCAAAAACGAAACAGATCGGGATTGCGACCTACTCCGTAAAAGGGCTCGAATCTGACATTGAGGGATCACTCAAGGCTCTTGGTGAATATGGTTACAATGTAATGGAGATTTCAAACTACAATGCCGGGAGAGGCAATGTTGCCGGTTATTCACCTGCTGATTATGCAGCGCTTGCAGAAAAATACGGACTTGATATTATTTCAAGCCATGCAAGGGCTAAATTTGATGTGAAAGATACTCCCGGAACACTCGAAGCATGGGGAAAGGTTTTCGATGATCATAAGACGATGGGTTGCAAATACGTGGTTTTCCCGATGAATATGTGGTCATCCGATGTTGAAACCCTAAAGGCAGAATGCAACCTTATGAATCTTATCGGTGCTGAAGCCAACAAAAGAGGTATTAAGTTCGGCTATCACAACCATAGTTTTGAGTTTGCAATTGTTCCCGGTACCAGTCTGACATTCGAGGATTTTCTGATTCAGAATACAGATGCCGACAAGGTATTCTTCCAGTTGGATGTTTACTGGATAAAAGTTGGCGGTCAGGATCCGGTTGCTTATCTTAAAAAGTACCCCGGTCGTTTCAGTGTCCTTCATATTAAAGATGATTATGTTATCGGTGAGAGCGGCAAGATAGATTTCAAGCCTATCTTCAAGCAGTTTTACAAGAACGGTCACAAGGACTGGTTTGTAGAGATGGAGGCCAAGATGACTGAAGAGCAGAGACAGCAGTCCATTGCCATGATGGATAATATGAAACAGAGGTTGAGCCAGGGTGGTCAGCAGGGTCAGCAGCAGGGACCTCCTCAGGGTCAGGCAGGACAGAGGCAGGGTCAGCCCCAGGGTCAGGCAGGCGCTCCTCCCCAGGGAGGCCAGAGGCAGGGCGGTGCACCGGCCGGTGCCGGTTTCGGACAAAGGGATCCCCAGGCCCAGGCTGCAATGCTGAAGGAATCGCTTGAAGGTATCAGGCTCAGCGCCGGCTATCTGCTTAACGCCAAGTTCGTTAAATAAGTCATTTTAGATCAAACTATTAAGGCCACCTGCTATTTTGATGTGCAAGTGGCCTTTTTGTTTCACTGAAATAAATATTCGGGTGAACCTGACTGAAAGGTAATCATACTGATTTCATCAATACTTACTATCTTTAGTAGGAAGAAATAACGGTTAACCCTGTTTTAACTACAGTTAAAACCACATTCAACATGAAGAGAATATTATGTATTTCAGTGCTACTGCTGGCAGCGGCAGATCTTGCTTCACAGAATCCCATTGTTCCGCCCGGAGTTTATATAGCTGATCCGTCAGCTCATGTATGGGCTGACGGGAAGATGTTTGTATATGGTTCCCGGGATGAAAGTCCGGAATACTATTGTTCAAAGAGCTACAGGGTTTTATCATCGGACGATCTGAAGAGTTGGAAAAT
>JAKLIJ010000004.1 GCA_022709665.1 Bacteroidota bacterium | reverse complement strand
GGTTGCGGTCGCGAAGCACCATCTTTCCTGCTCTTTCACGGTACATTTGCTCCCAGTCAGAGTTCCGCGACAGATACTCGGTTGCATGGGCTTCAGTGCCTGCCTCATCAACAACATAAACGCCGTATTCATCGGCAAGCTCGAGATACCTGGTCACCGGAGGATAATGAGAAGTTCTGACACAGTTAATATTAAACCGTTTGAAAATTTCCATGTCCTTTCTTATTGTAGCTTCATCCATTACATGGCCGGTAACGGGATGCTGCATATGGCTGTTTATGCCGTTCAGCTTTACAGGTTTGCCGTTGAGATAGAAAACCTGATCCCTTATTTCGGTTTCCTTAAAGCCAATCCTTCCTGAAACCACCTCCAGCGTTGTCCCGGACGAACCAATCAATTCGAATGTAAGTTTATAAAGATCCGGATGCTCAGCCGACCATAAATCCGGGCCGGTAATTTTTTCACTGATAGCAACTCTGATAAGCGAATCCGGTAAAATGCTGAATTTCTCAGTCAGCATTGTTTTCACTGCTTTCATTTCCTGATCATATAGAGTAGCGCGCAGCTGAAGATTATTTGAAGGCATCCGGTCATTGTTCCTGATATCCACAGTCAGGCCAAGAGTTGCATCCTTGTAAGTGCCATCGAGATCCGTTGTTGCAACCCAGTCGAAGATATGTGTACCTGGAGCCGAATAAATCCAGATATCGTCAAAAATGCCTGCAAGCCGCCAGTAGTCCTGGTTCTCAAGATAATAACCATCGGAATACTTGTAAACCACTACGGCGATAGTGTTCCTTCCGCTTCTGACCATGCTGGTGATGTTGTATTCTGCAGGTTCCTGACCGCCCTCATTGTACCCCGCTTCCCGGCCGTTAATCCAGACAAAAGAAGCTGAAGCAGTCTTCTCCATTCTCAGGAATATTTCCCTGTTCTTCCAGCCTGACGGAATGGTGAAGGTTCGCCGGTAAGATCCCGTCGGGTTATATTCCCGTGGTACTTTTGGCGGATCTGGCTTGAACGGGGTTGTAACATTTCTGAACAATGGATCGCCATAGCCTTTCATCTCCCAGTTGGAAGGCACTCTTATTGTGTCCCACGACCTGTCGTTGAACCTTTCGGTGTAAAAGCCGGGGATTACCCCCTCTGGTGTTTCCGAATAATGGAATTTCCATATCCCGTTCAGGGACAGGCGGTAAGGACTCTTCTCCGGATTTCCGGCCATAGCCTGGTCTTTATTCAGATATGGCATCAGTGGAACATGGCCCTCAACCTGGTTCCGCTCAAAAACAGCAGGATTTTCGAGGAAGGAATAGATATCCGACAGGAATGGTTTTTCCTGGCTGAAACAGTAAATGAGCGGAATCAAACAGATAATAATTGATACAAGTGTCTTCTTCATGATCAGGCTTGTTATTGTTACGGAAATATACGAAAAATTGGTCACAGGGATCCATTGTGAATATTGAAGGAAAGAATAAATCAGGATACCTGAACAAGCTGACGGTTTGGAGGCGGAAAAATGCGTCAGTGAAAATCCATTGAGAATTTTTCTTGTCTTTTTGAAGGGATTGGTTAATTTCGTTGACCTTAGTCTTAATAAATCAAAAACACCCGGTTATGAAAAAGTTTCGTATCTGTCACCTTCTATTCGCAGCATTGCTTCTTCTGTCAACGGCCGCCTGCAACAAGGCGCCCGTCGACAGCCTGAACATTGAATTTGAAAAATATGTGATGCCTAATGGTTTGCAGGTCATACTGCACCCTGACCATTCCGATCCGATGATTGCCTATACAATAATGTACCATACCGGATCGAGCCGTGAGGTACCTGGGAGAACAGGCTTCGCGCACCTGTTTGAGCATCTTCTGTTTACAGGCTCGGAGAATGTCGGGCCGGGAGAATTTGACAGGATACTGGAAGCAGCGGGAGGATCGAACAACGGATTCACATCCAGGGACATAACCACATATTTCGAGGAATTTCCAAAGAATGCCCTTGAGAAAGTCCTCTGGCTTGAATCGGACCGCATGGGATTTTTCATCAATTCCATAACTCAGAGGTCATTTGCCATACAGCAGAACGTTGTGCAGAATGAAAAAAGACAGGGTGTTGACAACCAGCCCTACGGATTCACGAGTTATGTTATTAACAAGAATCTGTATCCCAAAAGCCATCCCTACAACTGGGACGTCATTGGCGAGATGGAAGATCTCAGGAATGCTTCTCTGGATGATGCAAAATATTTCTATGACAACTTTTATGGACCGAACAATGCCACACTTATCCTTTCAGGAGATTTTAGTCCCGATTCGGCAAAGATCCTTATTGAAAAGTATTTCGGAGAGATCAGGGCCCACGGCGATGTCGCGGCCAGGAAGCCGATGGTACCATCGCTCGAAAGCACTGTAAAACTGTATCATGAAGATAACTTTGCAAATGTTCCGGAGATTAATATGGTCTGGCCGGTTCCTCAGGCATATCATAAGGACGGCTACGCGCTTGATTTTCTTGCAAGCATACTTGCCGATGGGAAGAAAGCGCCGTTATACAAGGTTCTTGTCAGGGAGAAACAGCTTACATCCGAGACCACAGCCTACAATAGCGCCGGAGAACTTGCAGGTGAGTTCACCATAACCATAAGGGCAAATGAAGGGAAGACGCTTAAGGAGATTGAAGAAGCGATTGCCGTGGCTTTTGAAAAATTCGAAAAGGAGGGCATTTCCGGGAACGACATTGAAAGGATAAAGTCGCTGTCGGAGAAAAGATTTTATGAAAGCCTGAACAGCGTTCTTAACAAATCGATTCAGCTTGCCTCCTATAATACGTTCCTTAATGATCCGGGCTTCATAGAAAAAGACATTGAGAATATCAAAGCCGTGACAGCAGAAGATGTCATGAGGGTTTATGAAACATATATCAAGGGAAGGCCTCATATAGTAACAAGTTTTGTTCCTAAAGGCAGTCCCGGACTGATGGCTGAAAACTCGGTAAAAGCCGATATCATTGAAGAGGACATTACTGAAGCAAGTCAGGTTGAAATTGCAGAGACCGACGGTGAGGAAACCGTGAAATCTCCGTCATCAATCGACCGTAGCAATGAGCCTCCTTCGGAAAAAGAACCTGAGGTTGCAGTCCCGGAGATTTGGAAAGCCACCCTTTCAAATGGCATTAAGGTTTTCGGAATTCATAATCCGGAGCTTCCACTGGTCAGCGCCAGTTTCACTATTGACGGAGGGATGCTCCAGGACAGGACAGACCTGCCGGGAGTTGCAGGCATGGTAGCCTCGTTGCTTCCCCAGGGAACAAGGAACAAGACGCCTGAAGAGCTTGAGGAAGCCACTGAGCTGCTTGGCTCAGGAATCAGTGTCAGGTCGGGAAGGGAAGAAATGATGATCAATGTAAGCTCCCTTTCTAGGAATTTTGGAAAGACTATGTCGCTTGTCAGGGAGATAGTGCTTGAGCCCCGCTGGGATACGGTTGAATTTGAGCTTGCCCGGACCCGCACCCGGAACCGGATAATCCAGGCTGAAGCTCAGCCCGCAATGGCAGCCAGTCTTGCCTTTTACCGTCTTCTCTACGGGAAAGACCATATTTTCGGGTACAGCGTCGACGGAACAATAGAATCGGTCGACAGGATATCTGTCAGCGACCTGAAAGCGTGGTACGCATCAAATGTCTCTCCTTCAAATACGAGAATACACATTGCAGGAAATGTGACCAGGGAGGAAGCTCTTGAGGCTCTGAAACCGCTTGAGACCGGCTGGAAGCCTGTGGATGTTAATCTGAATCCTTACCCCTCCCCTGCTGTCCCTGAAAAATCTGAAATATTCTTCATCGACATACCGGGCTCACGTCAGTCTGTCATTTACATAGGCTATCCGGCTATTTCGAGGGAAAATCCCGACTTTGTAAAGACCGAATTCATAAATTACAGGCTTGGCGGAGCTTTTACAAGCATTCTGATGCAGATACTGCGTGAGGAAAAAGGATTCACCTACGGGGCAAGAAGCTCTTTCCAGGAAATGAAATCCGTAGCGCCTTTCGCAGCCACAGCAAGCGTCCGTTCGGACGCGACCCTGGAGTCTGTAAGCATCTTCAGGGATGAGATGGAGCGTTACCGTAACGGAGTATCAGAAAAGGACCTTCTTTTCATCAGGAACTCGATGCTAAGATCAAATGCGCTGCGCTTCGAAACCAATAGTGCTCTGGTCAACATGCTGGCTACGATGAGCAAATACGGGCTTGCCGATGATTACATAAAAAAGGAAGAGGATATTATCCGGAACATGACTGTGGAAGACCACCGTGCCACAGTTCAGAAATACATTAATCCCGGCAGGATGTACTACCTTGTCGTCGGAGATGCGGCCACCCAGATGAAACCTCTTGAAAAAATAGGATTCGGGAAACCCGAACTGATAAGCAGGTAAAAGTATCTTACGGGATTGAAAAGTCGGAGGAACGAGTGATACCGGGTTCCTACTTCCCTGTCATGTTCATGCTCGAAGCATAGTAATTTGCATCGACTGTAATTACCGGATTCTGAATGTCGAGTTCGACGGTTGTGAAGCGGGTTGTTGGAACAATGTCTTTTCTTTCCCCCGAAACATATATTCTTAACGGCATATTGAATCCTGCGACGCAATTGTTCCAGCGGAAAGTAAGCTTGTCACCCTGGATGTAATATTCAAAAACCGGTATTCTCACATCCCTCAGGTACTGGTCAAAGAAGGTTTTCAGGTTAAGGCCGGTCTTTTCAGAAAGGTAATCCTCTATCTGAGATCCTTTAACCACCTGGTGGTAAAAATCCTTGTTCAGCCCCCTTAGTATCCCCCTCCATTTCTCATCATTGTCAACAATCTGACGGAGAGTGTGAAGCATGTTGCCTCCCTTGTAATACATATCGCCCGAACCACTTACATTTACGTTGTATACACCAGTGACCGGCTGATCGTTCCTTATGTTTCCCCTGCATCCCAGGACATAGTCCCTTCCGGCATCCTTCCCATAGTAGTATTCGACGTACAGGTTCTCGGAATAGTTGATAAAACTTTCATGAACCCACATGTCGGCTGCATCTTCATAAGTAATGCTGTTAGCAAACCACTCATGTCCTGACTCATGAATAATTATAAAGTCGAATTTCATGCCCCAGCCCGAAACGCTCAGGTCTCTTCCAGCGTAACCATTTTTGAATCCGTTCCCGTAAGTCACGGAACTCTGATGCTCCATTCCCAGGTAGGGGACCTGGACAAGCTTGTAACCATCCTCATAAAAGGGATAAGGCCCCATCCAGTACTCAAAAGCTGCAAGCATCATCGGGGCCTGTCTGAACTGAGCCCTGGCTTTCTCAAGATCATCCTTCAATACATAATAGTCGCACTGAAGCTTTCCTTTCTCCCCGTTGAATATCTCTGAGAAATGTGTGTAGCTGCCGATATTGATATTCACTCCGTAGTTGTTTATCGGGTTAGAAACAAACCAGTGATAAGTTGTGGTATTGTTTCTGAGCTTCTCCACCTTTCTGAGACGGCCGTTTGAAACATCCATCAGGTTCGAAGGCACGTTCACGCTTATCAGCATGCTGTCGGGTTCATCGTACATGTGGTCCTTGCACGGCCACCAGAGGCTGGCTCCGTCGCCCTGACACGAGGAAGCTATAAAAGGCTGGTTGTGATTGTCGCGCTGCCATGTTATCCCGCCTTCCCACGGAGGTCTGCGTGAGATCTTCGGACGGCCTCCATAACCAAGCACCAGCGAATACACCATGCCGGGCTCCTGTTTCTCCGCCATTCGTATCCAGTAAACGTTCCCTTCTCTTTTGAATTCCAGCAACTTCCCATTCTGTTCAGCCTTAGTAAGTTCCAGGGGCGGCTGAAGATCTATCTGCATCAGATCGGCAACTGAATTAACCCTGTAGTTCACTGTATTTGAACCGAAAATAGTGCTGTCGGCCGGATTGACAGAAATGTCAAGGTGGTAATATGTCAGATCCCACCATGCCCTTTCGGGTGTAATCGATCCGCGAAGGGAATCCTGTCGTGTATAAACCCTTTGCGAAGGCGCAAGGTATTGGGAAATCGCATCCGGGGCAAAAAATAAAAGCGCCGCAAGCAGAACAGTAAGCCGGGGGTATTTCATATCTCAATTTTGTTAACCTGACAAAAATAAAAAGATAATGGGAATGAGGATGCCGTTAAGATATAAAGAACCCTGATTTGTTATAAAAGATTCTCCCGCGCAGGTATCCTGTTTTTGATTGAAATTTTGGCTATTTTTATCCGTCTTATGAAAAAACCTCCCGTATATCTCCTTACTCTGCTTTTAACCGCAATAACGGCACAATCCCAGGTAAACCTGACCTCATCGAACCTGCCACTTGTTATTATTACCACTCCCGGAGGCCAGAGCATTGTGAATGAGCCGAAAATCACGGCAAGCATGAAAATTATTTACAACGGAGCCGGGCAGAGAAACACCTCTGCCGACCCCGGAAATGTATACGACGGTGTGGTTGGGATCGAGATCAGGGGAAGGCATTCCTCTACACTTCCCCAGAAACCATATGGCTTTGAGACTCGCGACATCAATGGTGGGAACCTCAATGTATCCCTGCTTGGAATGCCAGAAGAAAATGACTGGATTCTAACTGCCAACTATAACGACAAGACCTTCCTGAGAAACCTCCTGGCATTTGAGATTTTCAGGAAAATGGGTCATTATGCACCGGGAACAAGGTATTGCGAGGTGATCCTGAACGGCAGCTATGACGGTATTTATCTTCTCTGTGAAAAAATAAAACAGGACAAAAACCGGGTCGACATAGCGAAACTGAATCCGGATGATAACTCGGGTGATGACCTTACCGGCGGCTATATATTCTCGACTGATTATTACACCGCGTCCGACAGCTGGCTGAGCGACCATTCGCCGGTCAACAAGCCCGGGGCCAGGGTTCACTATGTCTACTGTGATCCGAAACCCGATGTGCTGTCAGAGATACAAAAGGCATATCTGAAGGATCATGTCAATTCCTTTGAAGATGTTCTTTACGACAGGTATTTTGATGACAGGCACAAGGGATACAATAAGTATATCGATGTTAATTCCTTTGTCGATTATTTCATTTTGAGCGAGCTTACCCGCAATATTGACGCCTACAAAAAAAGCAGGTTTTTCTATAAGGACAAGGCGAGCGATGGCGGTTTGATCCATTCCGGTCCGCCGTGGGATTTCGACTGGGCCTGGAAGGATATTAAAGAAAACTGCACCCATTTCAGCCAGTCCGACGGCTCGGGATGGGCGTACAGGATAAACGAATGCGGCGCATGGCCTGTTCCTCCTTCATGGGAAGTCAGGCTGATACAGGACAAGAATTTCTCCGGTCGTGTATATAACCGGTGGTTCAGTCTGAGGAAAACCATCCTTGCTGAAGAATATCTTCATCATTTAATTGATTCTGCAGCTCTTCTTCTTGATGAAGCCCAGGAAAGGCATTTCACGAGATGGGATATTCTGGGCCGGAATGTCGGCACACCCGAGTACGGGGAACAGCCTGAATCATATGCCGGAGAGATAGTTAAATTTAAGACGTGGATAGCTCGTCGTCTCAAATGGCTCGATGCAAACATGGTGGGAAAACCGGGTACCGGCAACGGGGATATCGCATTTTACAGGATCTATCCGGTTCCTGCCGACGGTCAGTTGAATATTGAATCAGAGAAAATATTTACAGGTTTGGAGCTTTACTCAGTCACAGGAGCAAGGCTCAGACAAATAACCCATTGCAGCGCCAACCAGATCACAGTCGACATTTCAGGCCTCGAAAGCGGCCTGTACATAATCAGGATCAGATTTGCTTCAGGTGAAGTTGTCAGCCGGAAGTTCGTGAAGCAGTAGAAGGCGTCAAGGCATCAAGGAGGGGCGTGAGGCGTTTTTCTCTGCGTAAATCTGCGAGAACTTCTTTTGTCATCATTAACTGATCAGATTACATTTCATATTATCCTTCTGTCAAGTCAGCATTTTTCAACCGGATTTCCTACTTTTAGGGAAATTTAAACCAAAGCCCATGAAACGCTTACTCCCCTCTTTCTTAATCATTTCAGTTTTTCTGTTCAGCAGCATAAACCCGGCGGATGCACAAAATTCCCCCAGGTCGCGTGAATCGTTCAACCAGAACTGGAAATTCATCAGGTTCTTCAATGCCTCAACAGACGCTGCCACTTTCGACAAGGAACCTGCCGGACTTCAGCTTCCGGCTGCCGACGACAAAAGCTGGCGGACCCTTGACCTGCCTCACGACTGGGCCATAGAAGGCCCCTTCAGTGACACGCTTGAGAATAATACAGGTCTTCTTCCCTGGAAAGGGATAGGCTGGTACAGGAAGCATTTTACAGTGAACGAAGCCGACAGGGGTAAAGTTATCTACATCGATTTTGACGGCGCCATGTCAAACGCCGAGGTTTGGCTCAACGGAGAGCATATCGGGGGATGGCCTTACGGATACACCTCATTCAGGCTCGACCTGACACCCTATATTTCTTTTGGCAGTGAAAACGTGATTGCAGTGAGACTTGACACAAAAAGCTGGGATTCGAGGTGGTATCCGGGCGCCGGCCTTTACCGGAATGTCTGGATAACAAAGACATCACCGCTTCACATAGCATATAACGGTTTGTACGTGACCACACCGGAGATCTTAAAGGACAAGGCAACTGTCAGTGTGAGCGCTGAAGTGACAAGCCATATTTCCTTACCTGTCTCTGCGGCAATCAGGGCAGCGGTTTACAAACTCGACAGGGAAGGCAATCCTTCTCCGGCCCCTCTTGCAGAATTCACTTCACCCGCTGCTCAGATCATGGCTTACAGCGATCATACCTTCAGGATTGATCTGTCAGTAAAGGAACCTGTCCTGTGGGATCTTGAGAATCCTGAGCTTTACAGGGTGGCTGTCACTGTTCTTAAAGGAGATGAAGAAGCCGACCTGCTCGAGACCAGCTTTGGATTCAGGACACTTGAATTCACTGCCCGTGACGGCTTTTTCCTGAACGGGAAGAAGGTTCCGGTGAATGGTGTTTGCAACCATCATGATCTTGGAGCTCTCGGGGCTGCCTTCAACACAAGGGCAGCGGCCAGGCAGCTTGAGATACTTAGTGAGATGGGTTGCAATGCTGTCAGAACCAGCCACAACCCTCCCGCCCCTGAGCTTCTTGATCTCTGCGACAGGATGGGATTCCTTGTACAGGTCGAAGCTTTCGACACCTGGAAAACGCCCAAGAAACGGAATGACTACAACAAGCTTTTCTATGCATGGCACGAAGAGGATCTCAGGGCAATGGTACGCCGCGACCGCAACCATCCTTCGGTTTTCATGTGGAGCACCGGGAATGAGGTCAACGACCAGAATAATCCAGCCCTGTCTGAAAGCCTCAGGCGGATAATCAAATCGGAAGACAACACCAGACCTGTGACAGTCGGATGCAACTGGGACGAATCAGGGACAAATGGTTTTCAGAAGACAGTTGATGCTTTTGGCATTAACTACCGGCTTTACAGATATGACGCTTTTTTTGCCCTGAAGGACAATGACAATCTCCCTTTCCACTCGAGCGAATCAGCATCAACGGTAAGTTCGAGAGGGGAATACTTCTTCCCTGTGGTTGAAGGTGATCTTAACAATAACCTGCCGGGTAAAGGCATATTCCAGGTCTCTTCCTACGACCTTGCTTATCCGGCATGGGGATCATCACCCGACCAGCAATGGGAGATGCAGGATAAGTATCCTGGCGTTTTCGGCGAGTTTGTCTGGACAGGGTTTGACTATATCGGAGAACCCACGCCTTACGGAGGTGATCTGACTGGATTAAGACCTGGGACAAGGAGGTATGATCAGGCCAAAGCCCTGCTCGACAAGCAAAACGTAACTGAAGTTCCCTCCCGAAGCAGTTATTTCGGGATACTCGACCTGGCAGGTTTTAAAAAAGACCGTTTCTACGCTTACCAGTCAAAATGGAGGCCCGAACTTCCGATGGCTCACATACTCCCGCACTGGAACTGGCCGGAAAGAAAGGGACAGGTAACTCCGGTTCATGTATATACATCAGGCGATGAGGCTGAACTGTTCCTTAATGGCAAATCGCTCGGAAAGAAGAAGAAAGGACAGTATGAATACAGGCTCAGGTGGGATGATGTTGTCTACCAGCCGGGAGAGCTTAAGGTCGTCGCTTATAAGAACGGAGAAAAATGGGCTGAGAATAAGGTTGTTACAAGTGGTAAAGCCTCGATGCTTTCAGCTTCAGCCGACCGCCCTGCAATTACTGCCGACGGTTCCGACCTGGTATTCATAACCGTAAAGATTGAGGACAAAAACGGCAATATGGTTCCGCGCAGCAGCAACCTTGTGAATTTCAGTATCCAGGGTCCGGGTAGTATAGTTGCCGTCGACAACGGCGACGCAACAAGCCACGATCCTTTCCAGGTATCGTACAGAAAAGCTTACAACGGCATGTGCCTTGTGATTGTAAAGGCCGATAAGGGAGCTTCAGGTTCATTTACCGTGAAAGCCGAATCAAGGGGTCTTAAAGGCGCCGCCGTAACGGTTGGAATAAAATAAGCGGAGTATATCCGAATGATACCGGCTAGAACTTGGCGTCAGCCGGTATCATATTTCTCTTTTTGACATCCTCAAAAGCTTCGCTTGAGGAATACCTGAAAGTGTAATTGTATCTCGACTTGATCTTTCCCGGATCTATTACTATAGGATATACGCTTGCATTGACTCCGGCCGGCTCAAGGTTCAGAAGTTTCAAAGGCCAAAGGATGGAAATAACAGTTTTTACCAGCCCCAGTGGTATCCATATGAATTTCTTTCCAGGCACAAGCCCGTCGATTGGAGAACAGCTGTCGGGAGCAAGGTTATAGACGCCTTTAATTTCATTGTCATTGATTATTTGATAGATCAATTCCGAAACGTCGTCGGTATGAATAAACTGGACCCTGTTTTTTCTGGTAAAGGATGGCAGCCATCCTATCTTCAGGAGCATCGAGACAATCGTTTTTGGTTTGTTGTAAGTCGGGCCTATAACGGTGCAGATACGGCAAAGCACCCTGTTAAGGTCTTCCCTCACCGGTGAATTCAGGAACATATCCTCGATATGCTTCTTGTTCAAACCGTAAACATATTTCCCCGGCCTGACCGGATCTGTTTCACTTATCCATTCGGGATTATCCCTGTGTGCACCGTAGATAGTGGCAGAGCTTGAAAAAACAAGCTGTACCACCGAGGGGGTTCTGTTGCACAGGTCGAGTATATTGGCCGATCCTCCAACATCAATATCATATTCAAGCTGCCGGTCGCGAATCTTGTGAAATGTGCTCGCAAGATGAATTACATGAGTCGGCCGCTCCTCCATGAAGATACTCCCGAGCTTCTCCTTCTCTGTTATGCTGCAGTTATGAAATGTATAATATTCGTTACCGGCAAGACCGGGCAAATCCCTTATGTCGAGTCCGACTACTGGTATCTTTTTTGAAGCCAGGCTTGAAGCCACTGCGCTTCCAATGGAACCGGAAGATCCGGTGATAAGTACTTTCATGTGAATTACCTGAAATTCCGGATTTCGCCCGGCAGGATGCAAATGTAAAAAAATCCGGCGGTTTTGCATCCTTTTGAGAAATAAGCCGTCTGTTGGGTATAGTTTCCTTAGGATCGTTGGGGAAAATCCCACGTAATTAACTTAAATTTGACTATAAAAAACTCTATTCATTATGCAATTAAAACGCCGTGACTTCATCAGGATCAGCGGGATCACTGCGGCGGGTTCTCTCATCATTCCACCTTTCCTGAATTCGTGCAAGACGGTCAGGCTGTCGGCGGATGCTGAAAGCTATCTCAATCATTTTGAGGTTACCAGGGGAACCCTGCAGAAAGTCATTTCCGCAGCTATGGAAAAAGGGGCAGACTATGCTGACCTCTTTTTTGAACATACACTGAGCAATACAAGCGCCCTTGAGGATCGAAAAGTCAACAGTGCCTACTCGAATATCATTTCCGGGGTCGGCATCAGGGTGCTGAAAGGTGACCAGACAGGATATGCCTATTCTGAAGACCTTTCACTGGAAGCAATGCTGAAAGCTGCCAAAACCGCGGCAAACATTGCTGACAGCCCCGGGAAATATTCACCGGTGAACATTTCCGAATATCAGCCCCCAAGCTACTATTCTGTCAAAACCTCATGGGAGGATACTTCAATTAAGGATAAAATTCCTTTCATGCAGCGAATGAATGATAATATGTTCGACGCAGATAAGCGTGTTTCAAAAGTCAATGTTTATCTGATGGACTCCACATCATATATCCTGTTTTATAATTCGGAAGGACTTCTTTCCTGGGATTATCGTCCGATGATCACACTGGCAGGAATATGCATTATGGAAGAAAACGGCAGGATCGAAAACTTTATGGTAAACCGCTCATACAGGACGGGATTTGAATTTCTTACAAATGAATTAATTGATGAGCTCTCAAAAGAGGCCGTGGCAAAAACATCAATACTGTTCACAGCAGGCAAACCGGAATCAGGTGAAATGGAAGTGGTTATGAGTGCCGGAGAATCGGGGATTCTTCTCCATGAAGCTATAGGTCATGCTTTTGAAGCAGATTTTAACAGGAAGAACACATCTATTTTTGCTGACAGGATGGGTAAAAAAATTGCAGAGGACTTTGTCACCATTGTTGATGACGGAACCCTTCCTGGCAAGCGGGGTGCAATAAATATCGACGATGAGGGGAATCCTTCGGAGAGAACCGTAATTGTAAACAACGGAGTACTTTCGAGTTACCTTCATGACAGGATAAGCGCAAAATACTATAAAGTCAATCCGACAGGGAACGGGAGAAGACAGGATTTTCGCAATATTCCGATACCACGAATGAGATGCACATATATGGAGAATGGCCCCCATAAGAGAGACGAAATTATTTCGAGCGTAAAGAACGGAGTATATGTTGATAGTTTCAGCAATGGTGAAGTAAATATAGGCCAGGGAGACTTTACATTCTTTGTCAAATTCGGATACATTATCGAGAACGGAAGACTCACAAAACCCATAAAGGATTTCAATATTATCGGAAACGGACCCCAGGCCCTTGCGGATATTGTAATGGCAGGTGACGATAAAACAATAAGTGACGGAAGCTGGACCTGCGGCAAAGATGGTCAGGGAGCCCCAAACTCAATGGGATTACCCACCGTTAAGATCAGAAAACTTACCGTAGGTTGAACCATAGTGCAAAAATCTGAAAAGACTTATATCATGAATACAAATGAAAAATATAAACTGGCCGATCTTGTTGTGGCTCATGCACTAAAGAATGGAGCCAAAGAAGTTTTCGTCGAAATCTATGATAACCGGAGTAACAATATTGAGATAAGGGATCAGAAGATCGACAGCCTTAAAGAATCAAACCGGAGCGGTCTGTCAATCAGTCTTTATGTCGACAACAGGTATTCTTCGCACTCGACAAACAGAATGAAAGAAGCAGAGCTTTATAAATTTGTTGAAGAAGCAATCAATGCAACCAGGTATCTGGCTGAAGATGAATTTCGTTCGCTTCCCGATCCTGAATTGTATTACCAGGGTGGCGGTCAGGATCTTAAAATATTCGATTCCGGGATGGACTCAGTTGATGCCAAAACCAAAATCGATCTGGCAACCAATGCTCTCAATGAAGCTTACCAGAAAGATGACCGGATACTATCAGTCAGTTCCTATTATTTCGACAGTATATCCAACTCGGTAATGGTAGCCAGTAATGGTTTCAAAGGTGAATCCGGAAATACAAATACCGGGATTTATGTAACTGTCTCCATGAAGACCGAAACCGGGCGCCCGAACGATTACTGGGTCGAAAGCTCGCTGTTTTTTGACAAACTTAAAACTTCGGGGATCGGGACGAAAGCCCTTGAGAGGACATCCAGAAAAATCAATCCGAAAAAAATCGCTTCAGGAAAGTACTCCGTGATAGTTGAAAACAGGGTTGCGGCTAACCTTCTTTCGCCTCTTTACGATTCCATGACAGGATCGAGTATTTACCAGAAGCAATCATTTCTGATTGGCAAACAGGGCTTACCTGTTGCATCGGAGGTTTTTACAGCGATTGACGATCCCCATATCCCATCCGCGCCGGGTTCACGGCTTTTCGATAATGAAGGACTGAAGGCAGTAAAGCGCCCCATTATTGAAAAAGGTGTATTAAAGGATTATTACATTGATACTTATTACGGAAAGAAGCTTGGGATGAAACCCACCTCCGGAAGCAGTTCAAATGTAGTATTCGAAACCGGAACAAGGAATCTCGATGAACTGATTGCTTTTATGAAAAATGGAGTGCTGATAACAGGCTTTATCGGGGGCAACTGCAATGGCTCTACGGGTGATTTCTCCTATGGCATAGAGGGATTCTATATTGAAAATGGTCAGATCGTTTATCCCGTAAACGAAATGAACATTACCGGCAACATGACCCAGTTCTGGTTCAATCTGAAGGAGATGGGCAGTGACATCAGGGAAGACGATTCCATCAGGATTCCTTCGCTGAGGTTTGAAGGGGTTCAGCTGAGCGGGATCTGAGAAAAATTAAAGTGCTGACCGGGGGTGACCGGTTCCCCGGTTTAGTTTATACGAAGAGCAGGATAAGTAGTTGTGCCATGAATATCCTGAGGAACATCACGAGAGGATAGACAGTGGCATAAGCTACCGAGGGAGCTTCCGAGGAAGCGATTCCATTTGCGAAAGCAAGGGCGGGCGGATCAGTCATGCTGCCCGAAAGCAGGCCGCAGATCTCGAAATAATTCCTTTTCAATGAGATCCTTGCAAATAATCCTGTAAGCAGCAATGGCAGAACAGTTATCAGAGCTCCATAACACATCCAGATCAGGCCGTCGCCCGAAACCAGCGTGGGGATAAAATTCTCACCCGATCGTATCCCTACGCTTGCAAGGAACAAAACTATGCCGATCTCGCGAAGCATCAGGTTTGCGCTTGCAGTGGTATAAGAAACCAGCGAGAACTTATGCCCGTACCTGCTGAGAAGTATTGCAATTATAAGCGGACCTCCGGCAAGCCCAAGCCTGAGAGGATGAGCCAATCCGGGTATGTTGAAGGGAATGCTTCCCAGTACAACTCCCAGGAGTATCCCTACAAAAATGGGAATTATGTTCGGCTCCTCCAGTCGTTTCATGGAATTGCCAATCTCTTCGGTCACTCTTGCAATCGACTTCTCATCGCCCACAACAGTAAGCCTGTCACCCATCTGCAGCTCTATTCCGGGATTGGGAATGAATTCCATCCCTGATCTGTATATTCTTGTGATGTTAATGCTGAACCTTGTTCTCAGTTTAAGCGATCCAAGGCTTTTCCCTGTCACAGCCCTGTTGGTAACCAGAAGCCTCCGTGATACCAGGTCGCCCGACCTGGTCGACAGATCCATCTCACTGAGCGAACCAGTAAGCCTGAGGACCTCGCCGGCCATACCCTTGCTTGTAACCACCAGGATTATATCTCCCTCATGGATGACAGTGTCCGAAGCAGCTGAAAAAAGACTCCCCCTGTGAAGCACTCTGGAGATAACCACACCTTCGCCCATAATCCTGGCAACCTCCGGGACAGATTTATTGAAGATCAGGGGATTTGTTACAAGTATATTTAGCTTTTCCGGCAGGGAATCAGCAGGGTGCAGTTCGTTTTCCAGAACTTCAAGTTCCTGTTTGGTATCGATTCCAAGCGCCTTTCTGATAAATATCATTGTGAGTATAATCCCTAACACTCCGAAGGGATAAGCCACTGCATACCCGAGGCCTATATCGGGGATCACAGTTCCTTCAGTTCCCGATAACACCTGCGCAAGCGCATTCTGGGCAGCTCCCAGTCCGGGTGTATTGGTGACCGCGCCCGACATCACTCCTACAAGTTCGGGAACCGGTGTGCCTGTAAGAAAATGTATGCCAAGAGTGGTGAGAACACCGAGAATGACAATAGCTGTAGCCAGAAGATTGAGTGTAAGTCCTCCTTTTCTGAATGAGGAAAAAAAGCCGGGACCGACCTGAAGGCCAATGGAGAAAACAAACAGTATCAGGCCGAAATCCCTGACGAATTCGATAACCAGGTGATTTGCTGTGAATCCAAGGTGGCCCATAAGTATCCCGGCGAACAGCACGAAGGTGATGCCCAGTGATATTCCCAGTATCCTGAGCTTACCCAGGAACACTCCTGCGGCAATCACTATGCTGTAAAGAATGATGGTATGAGCAACCGAATCATTCCAGAGCAGTTCACCAAACCATTCCACGCCTTGGATTTTTCCGGATTAATACTATTTCTCTATCCTGCAGATGTACTTTTCAGTCCTGACTATCACCGACTTGCCAATAAATGCCGGAGTGCCCCAAATCCCCGAATCCATCTGAATTCGCGATACAATATCCGGTTTGCGGCCGGTCCGCGTTGCTGTCACGTCTCCCTTCACTGAAAAGAACCAGACAATATCATCAGCAATGACCGGTGAGGCATTGTGATCGGACCTGAGTCTTTCCGACCATAGCTCCTTTCCTGTTGCTGCATCGATGCACATCATAAAATTCCGTGTATTTACAGTATAGATCAGTCCATCCTTTACAACTGGTGTAAGCATTTGTGTGTGAGCCTGATCATCTCGCTTCTTCCACAGGATATTTGTGGCTGTGATGTCGCCTTTCCCATCAGGATCTACTGCAAACATTTCAGTGTATGTTCCACCGCCGGGACTGTTGACCGAACCTGTATAAAAGAAGACTTTCCCGTTCCATGCCACAGGCATCGGAACAGTCGACTCTGCTCCTCCGACAACCCGCCAGACCTCTTTGCCTGTAAGGGGTTCATAGGCACAGCACACTGCCGATCCGTTGGAGATAAGGAGATCTTTTCCCTTAACATTCATTATAAGCGGCGTCACATACGCCTTTTTTCCGATGTTGGCCAGAGCTCTGTAGGGTTCCTCCGGCCTGTCGGTTCTCCATACCTGTTTTCCCGTCGACTTGTCAAGTGCAATAATGAATCTTACATCGGTACCCTCGTAATGCAGAATCAGCAGATTTTTATACAAGACAGGGGATGAGCCCGGACCCTGCACATGATTGCATTTCAGGTCGGTCCGTTTCCAGACTACCGATCCGTCGGCAGTCCTGAGGCAGGCTGTGCCAAGGCTCCCGAAATGAACATATACAAATCCGTTTTCTATGCATGGGGTTGGGCTTGCAAAGGTATTGATCCCGTGCTTGCTTATGCGGTCATCAACATCAAACACCTTTACATCATGGATTATTCTGCCGGTTCTGAGATCGACGCAAACTGCGTAAAGCTGAGCGCCGTCAGAAGTTGCAGTGGTGATCCAAACCTGGTTTCCGAAAACGACCGGAGACGAATGGCCGTTTCCATGTATTTCGGTCTTCCATCTGGTATTACCTTCGTTCCAGTCGGGCGGGATATTTACGGCCGATGATAAGCCGTTAAGGTTACTGCCCCTGAAATGGGTCCAGTTCATGTCCTGAGACCATGCAAGGCCGGGGATCATCAATATGATAACGCAAACAACCAGTAATGCATGGGGTAGTTTATCTTTCATATCTTCTTTTCTTTAAAATTTTCCTGAGGATGCTGTTAACCCTTCTCTGAACCCTTCGTTCTGGCGTGTCATATTCCTTTTCATCCTTCCCAAAGATATCAATTATGATATCAAAAAGACTATCGTCTTTGAAATCGGGGCAATCGAGGGCTCCGGCCAGATCGGGCGGAAGTTCGGGAAAGGGCATAATAAGGCTCTCCCTGAGTGAGCGGTTCTGCTTCACTTTTTTAAGTGTAAGCGCCACAAGCGGAAGTGCAAGGGCGCTTCCCGAACCGTTCGATCCGCTGTTGAAGTGAATAGATCCTGATGATGCCCCGGCCCTCGAAACTATAACCAGTCCAGGATTAAAAGCTGCAAACCAGGCATCCGAATAGTCCTGTGATGTTCCTGTCTTTCCTGCAAGCGGGAAATCAACGCCATAAACACTGCTCATCGAGACGCCGGTTCCTTCCCTGACAGCCTTCTGAAGCATTGCCGACATAAGCTGGCTGGTTCTTTCGGTCATTATCCTTACTTTCTCATCAGTGGTTTCCCTCGAATAGATTACTTCTCCTGCGTGAGTTCTGATCGAGCTTATGCACCATGGTCCCAACCTGTATCCTCCGTTTACGAATGATGAATAAGCAATTGCAACCTCCCTGATGTTAGCCTCGGCTGTCCCGAGTGCAAGTGAAGGAGTGTTTACAAGCTCGAAGGAGAACCGCATTTTTCTCCACATCTCGTTTACCTTTTCAAATCCTATCTCAAGGAAGAGGCTGAAAGTGGGTATATTCATCGATTGCGCCAGGGCGCCTGACAGGGAGTATTTTCCCCCGTATGAATGATCAAAGTTTTCGGGACTCCAGTCGTCGAAGCCCGACAGGGTTATGGAATCGTTGTCGAGGTAACGGCATGGCTCATAACCATCCTCAAGGGCTGCGGCGTAAAGAACCGGCTTGAACACTGACGCCAGCTGACGCCTGGCAAGTACCTGGTCATATGGCTGAGTAGTGAAATCTATGCCTCCCACCCAGGCTTTGATACCGCCCGACTGAGGGTTCATGGCCAGAAGGCCTGCATGGAGAAGGGTAAGCGCCCTCTTAAGACTGTCAGCCACCGACAGCGAGTCGGAGTAAGTGCCGTTCCAGTCGAAAATCTCACTGACCCTCATCTCTGAAGCCCTCTGCTCGAGCCCCAGCCTCGCAAGTTCTCTTGAAGCTACCTGTTCCAGAGCCCGCTTCCCGGATGAGCTTTTGTATTGAGCCTCCAGTCTGCGCTGCATTATGGAAAGGTGCTCGCTGAATGAGCGTACCGCATAGTCCTGAAGGGAATAATTCAGTGTTGTGGCTATTACAAGGCCATCTCTTTCCAGATCCCATTCGCTGCCATCGGGAGAGTTGTAACCCTTCAGGACTTCTTCAGCCTCTTTCCTCACCTGAACCAGAAAATAATCGGCAATACCTTCCGACCGTGTTTTCCTGCTGTAATCGATAACCATCGGCAGCAGTGAAAGAGAATCTGCAGTTTCTGTGTCAAGAAACTTGTATTTCTTCATCTGACCCAGGACTACATTCCTTCTTGCCTTTGCATTTTCAGGATTACGGCGGGGATTATAGTAAGTGTTGGCCTTAAGCATGCCAACCAGCACAGCCGATTCTTCAATGGCGAGGTTGCTCGTTGTTTTATTAAAGAATCGTGCCGAGGCAGCCTCAATGCCAAAAACATTTTCACCAAAGGCAACAGTGTTCAGGTATAGAGTAAGTATGTCATTCTTGCTGTAAACTTTCTCGATGCGCCTGGCCATGATAAGCTCGCTGATCTTATTGCTCAGCATGGGAAGAAAACCGCTGGTCGTTCTTCCGAACATATTTTTGGCCAGCTGCTGGGTGATGGTGCTGCCTCCTCCCGAGCTTCGGTCGTTCATCAGGATCGACTTGAACAGGACTCTCAGGAAGCTTCTTGTATCAGTACCATGATGATCGTAGAACCTGACGTCTTCTGTTGCAATAAGGGCATCAACAAGATGCTTCGGCAGCTGATCAAAGGTGATGTTCGTCCGGTTTTCGTAGAAATACTTCCCGAGAAGCTGTCCGTCTTCAGACATCACGGAGGAAGCGGTGGCATTTTTGAAGTTCAGAAGCTCATTTCTGCTTTTAATCCGGTCCGTCATTCCGGCGCATGCCACCACGACCACTGCCAGTGTCAGCAGAAAAGCCGCCAGGATGATCCTGAATATGGTATTCCTGTTTTTATGCATAAAATGAGGTTAGCCTTGGGATCCTCAATGTTTATCCCTGTTGTACCCCGGGTGCGGGACATGAACCGGACATCGTGCTGTTGCACAGCTGTTCGCTCAAACAGCCTCTATTGTTGAAGGAGGCTTGGTTGTAATATTATATGTAACACTAACTACGCCAGGCACCTGTTCCACTATGTCGGCAGCAAGCTTTTCGAGAACTTCGAAGGGAAGCCTTGTCGGGGTGGCAGTCCTTGCATCTACACTGTCCCAGCACCTGACCTCGATTTGCCTTCCGAAGTCGCGTTTCCCGTCCCTCATACCGGTAACCCGGTCCTCGTGGAGTATCGCCATGTACTGGAAAGCACCTCTCCCGCTTAACATCTTTTCGACAACAGATGTGGCTTTTCTGACGGTCTCGAGTTTTTCTTCCGTCACCTCTCCGATGATCCGTGCAGCTAGCGCTGGTCCGGGAAAGGGAATCCTTGCAAAGATTTCCTCAGGCAAACCGAGAGCTTTTCCGACAGCCCTCACTCCATCCTTCCGCAGCTGTATCAGCGGTTCAATGATCTGGTAACCGAAAGTTTGCTGCGGATCGATACCAAGCTGGGCAAATACGTTGTGCTGCCGCTTTATACCTGCAACTGTCTCATCGACATCGGTAAGGATGGTTCCCTGAAGGAGATGCCTGGCATTACTTTCCCTGACTATTCTTCCAAAAACATCCTTGTAGAAAGTCTGGGTAATTGCCTCCCTCTTTTTTTCAGGATCAGTTATCCCCTTGAGGGCATCCAGAAACTCCCTGCGGGCATCAATAATCTCTATTTCAACGCCCAGGCTCCTGAAAATCCCTTTTATGAATCCGGCTTCACCTTCACGCATAAGGCCGTTCTGAATAAAGACGGTCCTAAGCTTCTTTCCCAGGGCCCGGTGCCCCAGCATCGTAACCGCCGAGGAATCGACACCGCCCGAAAGGGCATTGATGGCTGTTCCGTCGCCAACGGCAGCGGAAATTTCCCTTACCTTCTCATCTATGAACTGACCTTTATCAAGGTCAGCAAGCTTAATTTCGTTTATCATGTGCAAAGTAATTTTACTGTAAAAATAATGATTATCCTATCCCTCCGGGTGCGTGTCTAAAAATTTGCCTGAAGGGTTAGGAAAACGGAGCGTCCGTAGCTATTAATCCCTGAACCATGATACCGGTAGTCCTTATTGAAGATATTCCTCAGGCTAAGGTCGGCAGCAAGGAATTTCCAGGTATAACCACCGCTGAGATTTATCACATTCCAGCCTGGAGTTCCTCCGTCGGGTATACGGTTATCATCGATGTCGCCCTGCGCCAGGCGGTCCTGCTTCGCGGCAACAAGCCATTCAGCACCGGTTCGCCAGTTGCCCGGCCTGTATTCGGCTGCCATCCTTGCGAAAAGTGGCGGGATCCGTCGAACCGGTTCATCTTTTGTAATATTCTGCCCGTAAGTATAGGTCAGACTCCCTGAAAAAGTGAGCCACGACTTCGGCGAATAGTCCCACGCGGTTTCAGCACCCTGAATAAATGCCCTTTCACTGTTTTCCTTGGTATAGAGGGGATAACCCTCTATCTCCTGTCCTTCGACCCTAATCCTGGTGATCAGGTTGTAGAGCTCATTCCGGTACAGGTAGATCTCTCCCCTGAGCCCGTTCCTGTTGTATTTATAGCCCGCCTGGTACTGAAAGGAACTTTCGGGTTTGAGGTCGAAGTTTGGTGTTTCGTATCTGAAATCCACAATGCCGAGAGTACCGAGATCATCTATGTTGGGAGCCCTGAAACCGGTATTCAGTGAAAGGAAAAGATTCGAAGCGGAATTCAGTTTTCTCATGACGGCAAGGTTCCCGACCAGGGCCGACGGGGTAAGCTTCGTCATGCCAAGCTCCATACCTTCAACATTTATAACATAGGAGTTGAACCTTCCTCCGGCAGTTATGTTCCACCGGGGCAGGTCGAAGGAGTGAACGGTAAACAAGGCCAGGCTGTTCATGGTCGATCCATCGGGATAAAGACCTCTTTTTCCTGTGGATAATGAGGTGGTGATATCCGTATCGGTACGTGTGCTGTTGACAAGGTCGCTGTAGAATTCAATGCCGATGTTTCCCGACCAGACATCGCCGCCCGAAACAAGAGCCTCGGCCGACAGGCCGAAAGTCCTGACCTTGTCGTACTCACGCCTCAGAATATCGGAGCCGTTCTTCCTGCTCGATCTTCCTTCCCTTGTCTGCTGATATGATGCAGTGATAATCCCCGATTTCAGTATGCCGGCATCGAGGCTGGTATTAAGGCGGGCATAGGCAAGCTTCCTTCGCTGGGGATCCGTTTCGTTTATCGCATAGTTTTCAAGAACCACCTTGTGATAAACCGGGATGTTGGTCTGGATAACATTCTGGTAAAGAACCGTAAGTGAAGTTCCGGGTGAGAGCAGAACTGATGCCTTGAAATCGTGGTCCGACTCATCATAGCCCGACGGAGTCTGGCGGCCTGTGGTATCACCGCCCACTATGTCGCCGAATTTCCTGAAAGAGACTCCGGCCCTTGCCGAAACGATTTTATTGCTAAAAGACAGAAAGGAATGAAGAGTTTGCTCCATACCATGTGTTGAAATTCTCCCGAGCACGGATCCGCCCCAGTCAGCTTCGTCGGTGAATCCTGTTTCATGACTGAAAGCCTGGATGGTGCCTCCAATAGCATCCGAACCGTACTGAACTGAACCACTGCCCCGCAGGACCTCAATTCTTCCTGTGCTGAAAGGGTCTATGGTATTGAAATACTGGTTGGGGCCGTATCTCATGGTCGAATTGCTGATCCTGATCCCGTCAAGAAGAAGAAGGGTCTGGTTACCGGTAAGTCCTCGTATAAATGGTGATCCGCCCCCGTGGTTAGTTTTCTGAACAAAAACCCCGGGAGTAAGTGCAAGTGCTTCGGGGGAAGTCCGGAGCTGATACTCTCCGATGGATATGTAATCGATCGCCCTTACAGCTTCAGGAGTACTCATAACCACTGAGTTGAACCTCCGGGCGGTGATTACTACCTCATTAATGGGATGAAGTTTAAGTGTATCAGAAAGCTGCGATCCCGGATTATCCTTTGCTGCCACCAGGCCTGGGGAAAGAGGAAAAATCAGAAAAATCAAAGCTCTCAACATGGTCATCCGGTTTTGGGTTTCCCAAATAAAAGGATTTTTTTTGATTTGTCCGATGCATTAAAACCATTACTTTTATGGCCTTCAGCGGTGATGTCTGCATCCTAAACCAGATCACCCCGTAAAATTCCACTTAGAATGAGCAAACAAAAATATCAGGACGCTCCTTTTGATCCTGAACTCTTCAGGCACGAGGGCCACAGAATAATAGACCTCCTCTCCGACTACCTGAAAGAAATTGTAAACAGACCCGACATACCGGTTCTGCCACGAACCGATCCGGATGAACTTGCAGAATACTATGCTGAGAAACTTAAATCGGGAAATTCCGAATCCTTTACCGGTTATATCAGGGATGTCCTTGACAAATCCAACCATCTTCACCACCCAAGGTACATAGGTCACCAGGTAACATCACCGCTTCCTCACGTGGCACTCGCTCAACTGTGCACCACACTGCTGAATAACGGAGCGGCAGTATATGAGATGGGGCCGGTCGCCATGGCAATGGAAAGAAATATTGTCAGGTTGTTCTCCGGTATGATAGGTTATGACAATAATGCAGACGGTATCTTTACCCATGGCGGGAGCGCTGGCAATCTGACCGCCATGCTGGCCATAAGACAGGTAAAATCGAAATATAACGTGTGGGAAGAAGGTGTTGAAAAGAAACTGAGGACCGGATTCATGGTGACTGACCAGTCGCACTACAGCGTGGCCAGAAACGTAAAGATAATGGGACTGGGTAACGATGCCCTCATCAGGGTTCCGTATGACAAAGGTAACAGGATGCGCACCGACCTGCTTGAAAAGTATTATAAAAAAGCGCTTCAAAAAGATATTCAGCCTGCTGCAGTTGTTGCCAATTCATGCTCAACGGCCACTGGCTCCTATGATGATCTTATGGAGATAGCCGACTTCTGCGGGAAGCACGATCTTTGGCTTCATGTTGACGGGGCACACGGAATGGGAGTACTCTTTTCCGGCAAATACCGGCACCTTGTCAGGGGAATTGAGAGAGCCGACTCGGTAGTGATCGACTTTCACAAAATGCTGCTGGTGCCGGCTCTGAATACCATGGTACTGTTCCGCGACGGACGCAGATCGCACGAGACATTTGCACAGAAGGCCTCTTATCTATTTAAAAAACAGAATGATAATGAGTGGTACAACAGCGCAAAGAGAACCCTTGAGTGTACCAAGAGCTCACTCGGATTCGCAGCCTTTACTGCTTTCAAATACTACGACAGGGAATACTTCTGCAACTATATCGACAGCCGCTACGACCTGGCAAAGAGGTTCAGTGAAATGATAAAGGAGAAAGACAGTTTCGAAGCTGCCCTTGAACCTCATGCTAATATCGTATGCTTCAGATATAATCCCGGCGGTATGGAACCTGAAGAACTCAACCGGCTGAACGCCGTCATCCGCGACAGAATCATAAAAGAAGGTAAATTCTATATCGTTCAGACCGAACTGGAGGATAAACTCTGGCTGCGTGTCACCATTATCAATCCCCTGACTACAGAAGAGGATTTGCAGCTGCTTCTCGAAACCATTGAGAAGACCGCTTCAAAGATCCGATAATGTACTTTAATTAAAAGAGGGGTCCTCGTATCAAGGACACTCTCCTGTGCAAATATTATTCAATCCTGTTCAGAACCGGTAGCCGGCTGAAAGTCCGAAACCAGTGTTCTTCAAGGTTTCAGAACCTGAATCTGAAGTTTCAGGATTGATCCCTATCAGGCCCAGCTGAGTGTTAAGCTGGAAGAAGATACCTGAAGCGAGCTCGTATCCTGCAAATACATTGGCACCGGCATCAAACCTTCTCATATACCAGGTTCCGTTTGCTTGGAAATCGTTCGAGAACGTAACGTCGATTGAATTACCATCACTATCCTTGAGCTTGCCGCTGAGGCCGAATCCAAGATAAGGGCCGAATCCAATGAGGACAAACCCGTTTCCGAATTCTCCCCGATACAGAAAGTTAAGAGGTATCTCAAGATAGGAAACATTAAGTTTCACATCAGTTTCATCAAACTTGCAGCCTTTCGTTGAGAAGAGGATTCCGGGCTGAAGATAAAATTCCGGAGCAATTCCGAGAATGGCATTAACTCCGGCATGAAATCCCGTCTTGAGATCATTTTCAAGCTTATCGCCATCTGTATCCTTGCCATTGATATTCTGAAAATTAACACCCCCCAGAACACCGAACCTGATTCCATCCTGTGCCTGTACCGACAACGACAGGAGAAAAATAAAAATAAAACCTGTGAATAGTTTTGTCTTCATAATTTGATATTTTGGTTTAAACGCTAACGGCCGATTCAAAAATATGGTGTATAAAAATAATCATATTTTTATACTGCCGAAGCAACTCAAAGGAAGGAAAAAAACATTCTCCTGCATAACACACTGAATTTCTTCTGCTTTTTGCTACATATATAATAATCTGAATATTTCTTTGAAATTAAGCTAAACATAGTTACCTTTCGGTTTGTAGAATGACCCGTTGAAGATAATTTATCCAGATTTTTGTATTTAAAATCAGCTTGATTCATTAATCTTTAAGATCATTCTAATGAATTGATAATAAATACAATAAAGTTGTTATTTGATTTTTTTGGAATTGATATGCTAACCCCGGAGGGGTAAGCATTCCAATTGTAAAACTTAACGCATCTTTAGAAAATTAAAATCAGAAACCAATGGCAAATTTCATTGACGAATTTATGAAGACCTACGGTGGAGAAGTGGCCAGTCAGATGGCAGCCAACACCGGTCTCGACCAGAAAACGGTTCAGACACTTATTCCAAAACTTGCTCCGCTTATTCTGGGTGGTTTGAAAAAACAGAAAGACGAAAGGGGTGGTGATGCAAGAGTTGACCATATCCTTAATAAATACGGGGATCCGTCTGTTCTTGACAATATAAAGGATCTGATCTCTTCAAAAACAACCGATTCCTCTGCTGATGCAAACCTTGGCGGACTTCTCGGAGCGAACGGAGGTGTTCAGGCTGCCCAGGCTCTTGGAAAATCACTCAATATTGACGCTTCGAAGATCATGAAGATGATCCCGGCTCTTGCCCCGATCATTCTCGGTGCCCTGTCGAAAAGGAAAGCAACATCCAGCGGCGGTATCGGAGGAATAGGATCTCTCCTTGATGCAGACGGTGACGGAAGCATCATTGACGATGTTGCAGGGTATATTCTTAAAGGCGGAACAGGACAGCAGACAAAGGGAAAAGGTATCCTGGGGTCTATCCTCGGAGGTATGTTCAGAAGATAGCAGTCTGAAAATTTTCCCTTACTGAGTTACTTTTGTGAAATCCCCCCTTGCCGGGGGATTTTTTTATTCTTTACAAAGATTTCCTCGCGTGGTCTTTGGCTTGAACAAACCCTGAGCTGGTTCTCAACAATTTGAATAAATCGTTGTTAAATATGTTAAATATGTTAAATAAGTTTAAATCAAGGGGATGGCTGGCCGGAATTTCCTAATTTCGTTACCGCTTAAGGCATGGATTAGATATTCATGAATAATTAAAGGATGAAAAGAACAATTATAATCACACTGGCAGTTTTTGCATTCACGATGATTGCCCTTTTTGTTTTCAACAAACTGAGTTCCCGGAAGGATCGTGACCTTCTTTTTACAGAGGCAGTAAAAGGCGACTTTGAAGTGTCAATACAGGCTCCCGGTGAGATATTTGCAGAAAACGCAGTTGATATAAAAGCGCCTGAAGTCAGCGCCGGCAGGGATTTCCGCGCACAGCCGCTCAGGATAACCGATATGGTAGCAGAAGGGACTATAGTGAATACCGGAGATTTTGTTGCTACCCTCGACAGGACTCAGTATGCCAACACCCTGAAGGATGAGCAGGAAAGGCTGAATGAGTACAGGAACAACATTGAGATGAAGAAGATGGATACTGCCGTTACTCTTACAAACCTTCGAAACAACATACGAAATCAGATACATACAGTGGAGGAGGCAGAGATTACTCTGCATAATTCAAAATTTGAACCTCCTGCTACAATCAGGCAGGCTGAAATAAACCTCGAAAGACAAAAACGTCTTTTGGAACAGAGAAAAAGAGGATACGAACTCAGGGTAGCTCAGGTAAAAAGAGATCTTATCCGGCAGAATATGTTTTACAACAGAGTCCAGAGGAGAGTTGAAAGTCTTGAGGAGATACTTGAAGGATTCACTATTAAAGCGCCATCGCCGGGTATGGTTGTTTACAAGAGAGACCGCAGAGGCACCAAAATAAAAACAGGATCTACAATTAACATGGCCGACAGGGTTGTGGCCACGTTACCCGACCTGTCTTCCCTTCTTTCCAGAATATATATTAGCGAGATTGAAATAAGGAAGATAAAAACCGGCCAGAATGTTGAAATAAGAGTGGATGCCTTCCCCGATAAAATTTTTTCAGGCAGTGTTCATGCCGTGGCAAATATCGGAGAACAACTTGACAACTCCGACTCAAAGGTTTTCGAGGTTATGGTAAAACTGGCAGTATCCGATCCTGATCTGCGGCCGGCAATGACCACAAGCAACAAGGTGATCATTCAGAAATACACCGATGTTATATACATACCCACAGAATGCATCCATGCCGAAGCCGACGGGATTCCGTTTGTTTACACCAGGGACAAGGTAAGGCAGATTGTTGTGACAGGTGATACCAATGATAAACATACAATAATTGAACAGGGCCTCAAACCGAAACAATCAGTATACGTAGTGACGCCTGAAAATGCCCGTGATTTCATTGTAAAGGGAGAGGAACTCAAGCAGATCAACCATGAAAGGATGACTGCCAGAAAATAGAAAAACCGCAAAACTTTGTATTCTGCGGTTCTCACAAAAGAATAACCGATTATTTTACTTTTTGTCGTAGGCCATCTTTGTTGTAACCTCACCATTCGGGGTATTTCTTTTGGAAACAATGGTGAGTGATGCAGGACTGTTGAGTGTCCAGACCTCTGTAGTTGTGAACTCCATAGACTGTCCGTCGCGTTCAAAGGCCATTTTGGTTGTGATGGTAAGTGATTTGCCGTCGGCCGACCATGTTGCGGTTGACTTGCTTTCTCCCATTCCCATTGTGTTTACACTTTCCTTTCCATCGAGTGTGTATTTGCTTGTAATGTTCATGGTCTGGCCATCTCTGCCCTGACGTGTCCTTTCAACAGTAAGAAGATTGGCTTCCTGGGTAGCCGTGAAATCACCGCCTCCCATACCTCCCATTCTTCCTCCGCCCTGGCCCTGCTGGCCCATATCACTCTTTTCGGCATTAAAAGCCCACTTCCCCGAAAAATTTGCTTTTGAGCCCTGGGCATTAATAGCCAGCGGCATGCATAGAAAAGCAAGCAATACTGTTAATGACAGGATTTGCATTGTAACATTTTTCTTCATATTAACTGGAGTTTAATTGGTTGATGATATTAGACATTCCGGCAAAGGGAAATATTCCCTCATGACATTGAAAATTTATTCATATCTTTCGGCTTCAAAAAGAACCACAATTAAATTACCAGGAGATATGATAAAGAAGTTGTTTTCATTTTCAGTGATTGCGTTTTTGCTGATCTCATGCGGAACGGGTGGAACCAGGGAAGCATCGAAAGAAATTCAGGATCAGGGTCCTGTAAAGGTTGAATTTGCTGCGCTTGTAGCAAATCCATCGGATTATGTGGACAAGGACATAAGCGTCGAGGGCAAGGTTGTCCATGTTTGCATGCACAGCGGCAAGAAACTTTTCATTACCGGCGACAATCCGGATGTAAGGCTTTACATCCAGGCAGGCGAGGAAATGCCTAAATTTCCCACCGAACTTCTTGGAAGTGTTGTGGTAGTTGAAGGCAGATTAACCCGGCCGGTTACCGGATCAGTCGAGGTTCACGACGGAGCACATGCAGCTGCGCCTGCTGAAGCCGGAGCCGATACCTGCGAAACTGAAAAAGCCCTTGCTTCTCAGACCGCACTTGCCGATATGATGATGGTATATTCAAAGCACACAGTTCTTAAGTAGCATTAATTAAAATACTTAACTAGAAGGTCAGTCCAAAACTGACCTTTTTAATTTCTTTCTTATGAACATTAACAAATTCAACAGGGTAACACATCGCGACATTGGATATCTTATTGCCGGAATGACACTTATCTATGCCATATCGGGTATTGCCCTGAATCATAAGAACGACTGGAATCCCAACTATATAATCAATAACAGGTCTTTCAGGACTGATATCCCCCTGTCGAGAGAAGACTTTGACGAGGATGCTGCAAGACAAATCCTGAAAAGCCTTCCGGGCAGCCCCGATTATAAGACTTTCTATTACCCCTCAGGAAACATCCTTACTATTTTCGTCGACCAGGGATCGGTAAAAATCAACACAGCAACCGGCGAAGGGACTTTGGAAAGTATAAGCAGGAGACCATTGTTTTTCCAGATCAACTTTCTTCACTACAATCCGGGAAGATGGTGGAAATATTTCAGCGACATTTTTTGCCTTAGTCTGATGTTCGTAACTGTCACCGGACTTTTCCTTGTAAAGGGTAAAAATGGTATTACCCGCAGAGGAGCCGTTCTGGTTGCAATCGGCGTGATCCTTCCACTGCTGTTCCTTTTCATTTACTGAGATCCAATAACCTTAAAATAACAACAAAAAATTATTGTAATTCAATAACCAGCTTATTGTAATTCGATAAATTTTTTACCTGAAACGATATGGTTTTCAGGGTTCTGCAGACAATAGCAATTTATCTGCCCGGCGGATCCCAACAGAATCCCGGCAGTGCAAAAGCATCAGCAGACCTCAGGCTTTTTTTTCGTCTTCCTTTGTATCGGCCTTTGTTTTGTCAGGCTCATCATCCACCCTGGATGCCTTTTTGAAGTCTTTAAGTCCCTGACCAAGACCTTTCATAAGTTCCGGTATTTTCCTTCCGCCGAAAAGAAGAACCACCACCAGCAGAATCAGTATGATTTCAGTAAGACCTATTTTTCCCATGATTCAGGTTATTAATGATACGATAAAGATAACTCTTATTGTTCAAAACATCAAGTACCCTTAACAGGATTGAGTTGGGACTGGAGGTGTATGCGGTGTGCGGTACGCGGTACGCGGTACGCGGTATGCGGTACGCGGTACGCGGTACGCGGTATGCGGTACGCGGTATGCGGTACGCGGTATGCGGTACGCAGTACGCGGTACGCGGTATGCGGTACGCAGATTACCGAATACCGAATACCGTCCCGATAGCTATCGGGAACCGAATACCGAATACCGTCCCGATAGCTATCGGGAACCGAATACCGGATACCGAATACCGAATACCGGATACCGAAAACCGGCCTGGCTGCCAACTTCCTATTAACTGCATTATAAGATCAAAACTTTTCCTAACTTGCCATTAAATAAAAAATCCGGTAAAAATGAACACCAAGGTCATAAGATTCGTTGTGGTCATCCTGGCGGCATTGCTGACAGCCTGCAATTCAGCGGATAAAAAATTAACTGAAGAAATGAAAGCAAATCTTGTACGATTCAAGGAGGTAACTCTGACCACCGATCTCAGCTGGCTCAGCAGCCAGGAAAGAGAAATTGTTGGTTTATTGATTGATGCCGCTGCCGTCATGGATGATATCTACTGGATGGAAGCCTATGGCGACAAGGAAGAGCTTTTTGCAAGGGTAAAAAATGAATACGCCAAAGATTTCATAAAGATACATTACGGTCCCTGGGACAGGCTGAACAACAATCTTCCTTTTATTCCGGAATTCGGGGAGAAGTTTCCCGGAGCGCAATTCTATCCGGCCGACATGACAAAAAAGGAATTTGAGGAATGGAATGATCCGGACAAGACCAGCCTTTATACAATTGTCAGACGCAACAATGAGGGCAAACTTATTTCAGTGCCATATCCGGAAGCATTTCAGGAGCAGCATTCAAAAGCTGCCTCACTTATGCAAAAAGCTGCAGGGCTGGCGGAGGATCCGGGACTGAAAAAATATCTCACCATGCGTGCTGAAGCATTGCTCAGCAACAATTACCAGCCGAGCGACTTCGCCTGGATGGAAATGAAGCAGTCGAATATTGACTTTGTGGTGGGGCCGATAGAAAACTATGAAGACCAGCTGTTTGGTTACAAGGCTGCCCATGAAGCATTCGTTTTAGTTAAGGATCCTGTCTGGAGTGCCAGGCTCGAGAAATTCAATGCCATGCTTCCGGCGCTTCAGGAAGGCCTTCCTGTCGATCCGGCTTACAAGGCCGAAAAACCCGGGATCGATGCCGACATGAATGTATATGATGCGATTTACTATGCCGGCGACTGCAATGCCGGAAGCAAGACAATTGCCATCAACCTGCCCAACGATCCTGAGATACATCTGGCAGTAGGCAGCCGCAAACTTCAGCTCAAGAACTCTATGAAGGCAAAATTTGACAACATACTGATGCCCATCGCCACCATGCTGATTGACGAGAGCCAGCGTCAGTATATCACCTTTGATGCCTTCTTCGAGAATACCACTTTCCATGAAGTGGCTCACGGGATGGGGGTGCAGAATACCATCAACGGCAAGGGAACCATCAGGGAGGCCCTCAAAGAACAATATTCATCGCTTGAAGAAGCAAAAGCCGATATTATGGGCCTGTATCTTGTTACAAAGCTCTATGAGAAGGGTGAAATAACAAGCGGAGAGGTGATGAACAACTATGTAACCTTCTTTGCAGGGATCTTCCGGTCGAGCCGGTTTGGAGCAGCCAGCGCGCACGGAAAGGCCAATATGCTGTCGTTGAAATACTTTGCCGACAACGGGGCTTTCGTCTACCAGGATAACGGCTTCTACAAGGTTAATTTTGAAGAAATGAAGAAAGCAGTGGAATCGCTTGTGGAAAAAATTCTGAGGGTTCAGGGAGATGGCGATTATGACTCAGCCAAAGCATGGGTGGAAGGCGACGGTGTGATGACTGAAAGCCTGCGCCGCGACCTCGACAGGGTGAACGCTGCCGGTATTCCGGTCGACATTGTGTTCAAACAGGGAAGGGAGGTTCTGGGACTGTAGAGGAAGGCGGGAAGGTGGTAAGGGAAGAAGATTGCTTCGTCCCGCAAGGCGGAACTCGCAATGACCTTCGTCCCGCAAAGCGGAACTCGCAATGACCTTCGTCCCGCAAAGCGGGACTCGCAAAGACGGTGGTAAAAAGGAATGAGGATCAGGGAGCCTCAAGTTTTTTCAACATTTTCCTGAGTGATTTGCTCAGTTGTCTGTTCATACTTTCTGCATAGATCCGGATCTGTTCTTTTTGTGTTCCTCCGTCGTTCAGATAATCGCCCGATTCATAATAACTGAAAAGATCCTTCAGGTTTTCTGAAAGCCACAGGTTGCCCAGGGTAACCGTGTCGAGATAACGTTGCCGGTATCCGGAGTGAACTGAATGCTGCCCATTGAAAAAATCGCCGACAGCAAGGTAGTTTCTTACCCACCTGGCAAGGTTTACAAAACCCTTTCTCCCCCAGAGCCATTCAGCAAAGCAATCACCGACAGCCGACCAGCATGCATCGAGCGATCCGGTCCTGAAATTATAATCGAGACTCCCCGGCGCACCACGGATCCGGCCTTGTTCCCTGAGATCCTTTTCCACCTGTGTATCAAAGTAGGGCAATAATCTCAGAAAGGACACCGGAGTATAGCCATCCCTGCATACTCTCTCAAGGTAGCTCAGGTTTTCCCTGAGTGAACCGAAACTTGTTTCAGGCTGAAACAGCATAAAACCGAAATCAAAACCAATGTCAAGTTCCCTGAGTATCCCGACTCCCTCTAAGCCTTTTTCTGCCGTTGTTCTTTTGTTTAACCTTCTGAGTCCCTCATCGGTACCGTCTTCCAGACCTGTAAATACAAGATATAGTCCATGTTTCTTCATCATCAGAAAGGTGTCCCGGTCTATTTCATCAGGGCGGCAGTTGATCTTCCATGCTATCCTGCCGGCCAGCCCGGTGTTTTCAATCTCACTGCAGAAAGTATTAATCCAGGCGCCATCATAAGCCCTGACAGGGAAGTCATCATCCTGGAAAAGAAAGACCGTGCAACCGGTTTCAGTGAAAAGCTTTTTCATTTCGCCCGCTACTGACTCAGGCTTCCTGATCCGCCTCAGGGGGCCTCGTGCCTTTCTGTAAAACTCCCTTGTATTGCAGAAGGAACAATCGTATGAGCAGCCGCGTGCTGCTATAATGGCAGTATATGTCCTTCCCATGGCGTACTCCTCAGGTCTGCCCCTTGAAGGAAAGGGAAATATGTCGATATCCTTTTCGGGATCACGCAGCGGAGTGCTCATTATCCTTCCGTTTTCCCTGAAAGAAAGATTTCTGACAGATCTCCAGTCTTCATTTTTACAGATGCAGCCTGCCAGTTCCCGGAATGTGTACTCCCCCTCAAAGCGGACTATGGAGTCGAGTCCGGGCATAAGACTTAAAATCTCATCAGGATGAAGGCTGGAATAATAACCGCCGGCAGTAAAATGACAGCTGATCCCGTTTTTCCTCAGAAACGTTATCAATCGGGCAAATTCGCCGATATATACTTCAAAGATCAAGGAAAATCCGACCACAAAAGGGTTTCGTCTCCTGATTGCAGTAAGAATATCTTCATCGTTTTGCCTGAAGTCGATCATGGAAGCTTCGATGCCGGCTTCCTTAAGAACGGAGATAAGATAACCCACCCCCAGGTTTTCTTCCTCTCCGAAGGCGACAATAAGAACCGGATCATCTGTCTGGTTCAATCCCTGCTATTCAGGTTTCTCAAGAATCTCAATCATACCGTCAACAAATTCAGCTTCTTCACTCAGGCATTTTTTGTGATATTTCAGCATCAGGGCAGCAATCTTCTGCTTCTTTGCATCACTCAGTCCTGCTCCTTTAAGCAACTTCAGGGCATGCATGATAAATGGAGGGGGGAAGGGTCTGAGAGACTCTCTTTCGCTAAAGTTTTGCATGGCGTTCATTTTTGGGTTTAAGAAATATGGAATAGTGAATAGTACTCATTTTCTGAACAATGATCTGATTTCAGGTTCATCAGCCAGATTACCCCATGCCGGATCGATTTTGAGCATTCCGGCTGAGAACCACGACGGATTGATAAGGAGATATTTGACCTCCCTTACCGCATTTGCCCAATCGCCGTTCATGGCATGTATTTTTGCAAGATTTGAGATCATGTCATTTTTGACCAGGTTGTCATCGCCGGCAAGCTCCACTGCTGTCTTGCCGGTCAGTTCTGCGTCTGTTTTATCGCCCAGTCCGGCATATGCCAGGCCGCAACAGCTATATGAATACCAGTCTTCCGGATTTTCTATGATAAGCCTCTTGTAAAGAACAAGTGCAGAATCGTAGTAAGTTCTGGTCATCAGAATGTTGTCAGTAAAGCTGTATGCCAGTCCGGTCATAAGGTAGCGGAGACCCGGGAAACCATAATCGGCATCCTGCGATTCCAGTACCTTTTCCAGGGCTGACTCATATTTCCTGTCATATATGTCGAGAAGGACCTGGTAGTACTTCTGTTTTTCGCCTGTTCTGACAATTACGGTGTCGAGTACTTCCCTTGCCCTCATTGTATTTCCATCCTTCATCAGCAGGGTTTCAAGCAGGCTGGTGTAAGGGCCTGACCAGTCGGGCATTGCTTGCGTAGCCTTCTGAAAAAACGTTATTGCAGTATCGAGACTGTGGATATAAGCATAGGAAATTCCGATATTGAGTAAAACCAGTGCATCGCGGGGGTCTTCCGCAATCACCTTCCTTATCAGTTCCTGCGATCTGTCCCAGCTGCCCATTTTGCGGTAAACCATTGCCAGGTAAAACAGGGGCTGGTAGCTGGCAGGAGCCAGTTCAGAAGCCCTTCCGAAATGAGTAAGGGCTTCATAATTGTTGCCGATGCAGTAATAATTGTAGAAGCCCAGTGCAACACTTGCTTCAGCCAGTTCATTATCCAGCTTAAAAGCCATTTCAGCATCAGCTCTGCATTTTTCTATATGTGAAGGATCGAGTTGTCCGGAATGATAACCCCACGACCTTGCAATTGCGCGCCTGGCATAAGCAAGCGCAAAGCCCGGATCCTCCTTTATTGCCATATCGTACATGGATAAGGCTTCGGAAAAGCTTATCGAGTCGACAAACTTATTTCCTGCAAGCAGGTAGAACAGGGCGTTTTCGGAAAGGACATTTGCCGTAAGGTAGTTTTTGTAAGCATCAGAACTTCCGGTAGGATCCTTTATGATACGTGCCTTTTCTTCAGGGGTGAGAACGGCCTGAAGGGTTGAAGCAGTCCTGATGGCAATGTCGGTCTGCATGCTGTGCAGCTCATTCCACGAACCTTCAAAGACGTTACTCCAGAGTTGTTCGTCCTTTCCTGCATTGATAAGTTTTATGGTTATCCTTACAATCTCATCAAATATCTGGTAACTGCCTTCGATTATATAGCTGACGCCAAGTTCCTTTCCTATGTCCGGAATCGAACGGGCCGATCCCCTGTATTTAATCACTGAGGTTCTCGGCCTGACTTTCAGATCATTTATTTCGCAAAGTCTCGAGATAACCTCCTCCGTAAGGGCGTCTCCCAGCCAGAGGTTGCTTTCATCCGATCCCATATAGGCAAATGGCAGAACGGCAATCGATTTCTCATTCGCTTTGCCATTGGTCCGCCTTAAGCTCCCAAACCTCACAACCGAATATACAAGGGCAAGTCCTGCAAGTATTGCAATCAGGTAAAATAATTTCCTCCCCGCAAATGAAAAAGGTCTTCTTCCGGGCCTGGCGCCCGTCGACGAAATTCCTGTATCTTCCCATGGTTCCTTCAATCCGTGTTTCTCTTTAAGTACCGGAGGCCGGTCCGACTGCAGGGCAGAAATAATTTCCCTGATGGCATTTGCCGTTTTATTGATCTGGTTCCGGTACCTGGTACCATACTGGTTCTTATGTTCGTCGTCGGCGGGTGTAAGAGGTCTGTTTACCCCCGGTTCGCGGTAGATAAAATCAATTGCGCGGAGGATGCTTCCCGTCTCGTCTTCAATCAAACCCATGTCTTCCTCATCAAGTTCATGGATCCTGACCGGCAAAATCCTGCTGGCCACGTTGCCACTGTGAAGAGTGACTTTCAGCCCGAGCCTGTCAGCGGCTGACTGTCTCAGGAATGCTTTGAATTCATGTTCCCATGCAAAAGATTTCTGATCGCAGTAAGTCCGGGAAATCACAGGGATAAAAACAAGGCAATTCAGCTTTTCCTTAAGCGACTCATCCACGTCGTATGTATCAAGCAGGCCGTCATGAGGATTAAGGTCAAAATAAACACTTACTTCTTCCTTGAAAGTAGCCTCAAGCTCAGCCCTGAGATGATCGACGAAAGCAGTCACCCAGCCGTCGTGCCTGTTGTCATTCTGGCGGTAGCTTATAAAGATATCATATTCATATCCAGGTAACAGGCTTGGCATGTGTCGGCTTTATTGATTCTTTCTGTTAATCCTGTTTAAAATACCCTTCGAGCAATTTTCTATACCGGATATCATATCGTAATCCTGCAAGGTCGGGGTCTGCTTTAAGCCAGTAAAGGTCCCTGTAGCCGTTTTTAAGGGCCAGTTCGAGGTATCTGAGTGCGGCCTGGACATTTCCCTGTACGCAACTTGTTTCTGCAAATGCCAGATATTGAGTAGAATCCATGCTGACAGCCTTTCTCAGCATCTGTTCCGACAATTCCATGTCATCAAGCCTGGCTGCTACTGAAGCCAGGGATGAATAAGTGCCATAGTAATCGGCAAAGTTCTTTATCCAGTTCTCTTCAGCGTTCTTTTTGAATCTGAGGAAATATTCCCTGGCCATCTGTTTATTACCCATCGTTTCATATACAACACCCAGATCATATATTGCAGAAGCATCTGCAGGATTCTTTTCAAGTATCTGTTCAAGGACCCTGATGGCTTCGGGATATTTCTCGAGGTAAAGGCAAGTATGAGAAATCCTGAAATGACTGTTTACGAAATCAGGATTAAGCTCTGATGCTTTTTTAAACAGTCGGAGGCTCTTTTCCAGACTGTCGCGGCAGAACCAGGCGGAAGCGAGATAATAATATCCCCATGGATTATCAGGATTGTCCTCAGTCATCTTTTTACCCCACACCAGAACGGAGTCGACCAATCCCAGGAACTCGCCATAGATCCACAGGATTCCCGAATAAGTCAGCGCCTGTTCAGGATTGATCCTGATTGCCTCCTTGTACTCCGACAGGGCAATGTCGTAATGCCTGAGCTGCTGATGAAACCAGCCCAGGTTGTTTCTGAAGACCGGTTCATCGGGATACAGTTTCCTCAGTATTTCAGTGTTCTCAACAGCCTTTTGATAATCCTTTTCAACATGCTCGGCATGGAAAGCTGCTATACCGTATTTTTCCCGGTCGGTAAGGTTTTCAAGGTTTCGTACAGCTTCGCTCAGCAGTTTTTTCCCCCGGGGATCATTGAATTTCTGAAGGAGAATATTTCCGAGTGATGCTTTTGCTGCGGTAAAACCGGTGTCAATTGCCAGCGCATTCTCGTAATATTTCCTTGCATCGCTGAAACTTCCGTTCAGGTGACTTTCAATACCAAGGGAATATTGCTTTAGGGCATCGAGTGATGAAGTTGTAACCCGGTTCAGGGGTTTATCCTGCAAGGAAATATCATAGCGCGACTCACCCAGGTCCCTTCGTATTTTTCTGCACAATTTGCCTGTCACCGGAAGTATCTCATCACTGTCCTGAGCATAAAGAACCTCTGATCTCAGAATGTCGCCTGTTTTTGTCCCGATAATTTTTGCTGTGATGGCATAACGGCTCCCGACCTCAGCTATCGACGGCACCACAAATAATGCTATTCCTTCCCGTTCCGCCATCTCCCTGCCCGTTTTTTCATCGACAAATGACAGGGCGTCCATTTTCATCCTTGACAGGGTTTCCTTCATTCTTGCCCTCGAAAAGACATTTATATATCTCGACTGACCTGTACTGAGAGAAAATGCTGTATAAAGTGATTTGTCAAAAACCGGGTTGCCTGTCAGATTTTCGAAATCAGTTATGAGTATCCAGTCGCGTTTGGAGAATGGCAGGGTGCTTCCTGCCGAGAACAGATAGATGGCAGCCAGGGCCAGGACTATCACTGCAGAACTCATTGAAAATATTATTCTTTTTTTGCCCTGATCCTTCAGCAATACGGATTTCTGTGGAACTGCCGAAGGAGTAAAAGGCTCGGATTCTGTTTCGTTTTTGTGGCTTTCAGAAACGGACCCGGCTTCTCTGATCAGGCCTGAAATTATCCCGTCAACGGCATTGGCGACTTTGTTGATCTGGTTGCGGTAGCTTATCCTGTGAATATTCTTTTCTTCTGAATCACGTGGTGAGAGGGGCCGGTTTACACCCGGCTCTGCATATACAAATTCAACCGAACGGAGGAATCCTCCCAGCATGCTTTCAATAAGTGATTTGTCTTCGGGTTTCAGTTCATGTATCTGAACCGGCAGCACTCTGAGCGCAACATTGCCATTAGGCAGCTTCACCCTCAGTCCGAACCGGTCGCCGGAAGCTTCCCTGATAAAAGCCCTGAATTCATGTTCCCAGGCAAAAGATCGGGGATCGCAATAGGTGCGTGAAATAACAGGAATGAAGATCAGGCATTTCAGTTTTTCCTTCAGTGAAGAATCAACATCATCTGTTTCAAGCAGTCCATCGTGTGGATTTATGTCGAAGTAAACATTTATTTCTTCCTTGAATGTTGCTTCCAGCTCGCTTTTCAGGTGGTCAACAAATTCTGATACCCAGCCGTCGTACTTATTATCTTTCTGGCGGTAGCTTATGAAGATGTCATAGTTATATCCGTGGATAATACCTGACATACGGCGGATATTTTGATAAAGTTAATAAACAAATAAAGGCAAGTCAAATAAAGATTTATGACGGTACCGGGCTGATGCTTCAGATCCTGATTCCAATTACAGTAATGTCATCCGTCTGGTCTTCGTCCCCGTCATTCCGGTTGCGCCACCTTTCAAATTCCTCGTAAAGCAAATCACCCTGCTCGGGCATCGGGTAACAGTTTATCTCCAGCAGGAATTCCTGAAGACGTTTCCTGGTGTAGCGCTGGTGGCTTCCTCCCCCGAACTGGTCTGCAAAACCGTCGGAACACAAATAAAGAGTGTCATCCATTTTCAGATCGAGTCTTTTGGCTTCAAAACCGTACTTCCCTGCATTTTTATTCTCTTCGACAGCGGAGAATGACAGGTTGCCGGAGATCCTTCCTCCGGTCACGTGATAAAGTATGTTGCCGGTTCCAGAGTAAGTCAGGACGCCGGAATGTATGTCAAAATTGCAAAGGATGATCTCCATATCATCTGAAACACCCGAAACGGGACTGTCTTTCCGCAGGAAGCGGTGTATACCGGCAAAAAGATTGGTCAGTGCTTCTGCAGGATCGGTTATCCCGAGGATGTTAACCGTCTGGTCGAGGATCCCGTAACCTATGGTGCTTATCAATGCAGCAGGTATCCCGTGGCCGGTACAGTCAGCAAGAGCAAAGATTATATTTCCGTTATGCCGGTTGAACAGGAAGAAATCGCCGCTTACAAGGTCTTTCGGTTCGAAAAGCACAAAGCTTCCCGGGAAACATTCCCTGATGTCAAGATCATCCGGAAGATATGCTTCCTGGATATGCCGGGCGTAACTATAGCTGCCCTCCACTTCGCTTATAGAAAGTTTTATACTGTCATCTACCGACCTGAGTTTTTCCCTTATCGTGGGAGAAATGCCGGCCAGCATACTGATGCCGGAGCTCAGCTCATTTGCACCCGACAACAGTTTGTGTATACTGCTCCTTGGCCTGATTGCATAAGAAAGTCTGCTTATCTTTCCCGGCGAAACCGGAAATGCCTCATAGCTGATATCCATGAGTATGGCAGGAGTAAGCCTTACAAGCTCCCGGTCCTTTTCCTTTTCGTTTTCGCTCAGATCCTCATATGGCACCAGGCCGGGATGTTTCTTTCTTCTTGTATCCCTTACTTCACCCCAGGTCCAGCCATTAAGCCTTTTCTCCCAGCTCCACCTCAGGTGTTCGACCTTTGCCATTGTCTCAATCTCAACATCATCAAGATGAAGGGCCCGCGGTTTGAAACCCTTTCTTACAGGTCTGATCCTGTAACCTATTGCAAGGAGTCTGGTAGGCAGGTGAACTGCAAAGTCGATGTTTGACTCAAGTATTTCAGGAGCCAGATTGTCGAATCCTGCAGCTTCCGGTTTATTCTCTCCCGTTTTTCCGGGATCCTGCTTCATCATTTCATGAAGATAGGCTGAATGAACCACCCTGGCGATTTTAATAAGAAGTGATTTTTTAACCTCTGCTGACTCTTCCTGCCTTATTAATTCAAATCCTGATTTTTTCAGGCTTGCAGGAATAAGATAGTTCAGTCCGGTGTAAAATACTCTTCTGTCGGAAATGAAAGGTTCATTTGTCTGCTTTCCAAGGTCAGATGAAATATAGGCTTCCATCTCCTCCCCTGTTATGATACATGTTCGGCAGGCATCAACGAATGGTCTCATAAAAAGACCGGATGAGATAAGTTTTTCCGGGATTCCTGAACTGAAGTCTATCCAGAACTGCTTTTCCCTTTCACTTATATCAGAGTATTTCTTTGGCAGGCGGCAGCCGGTATTAGCAGTCTTTCCAATTCTCCGCAGGTCTTCGTAAAGAATATTCGCTACCGGTCCGGCCAGGCTTTTTCGGAAATCCGCCGGGCTGAGAAATCCGATGTAAGGTTTCATCTCTTCTCCGATTCAATGAATTGGAAAGGGAGGTTTACTATCCTGGCAATTTCCCTGCCTGCCTCAAGCATGTCGTCGTCTCCCTTAATATAATGCCATCGGGCTGAAGCGTCTATCTCCCGGGAACGCAGTTTTGCCAGGATCTTGCAGATATCCAGAATGCATTTGGCGGACCCGGAATTGAAGTAATTGAAATTGAAATTGACGATAACCGGCTTGCTGTTGTCTTCAGAATTCATGAGCCTCTCGCTGAAATCATCCATCCATTCAAATATAGACCCATAGAACTCCCTCACATCCTGGGGGCGTGATTCGCCTCCGAATTCCAGAAACCTCTCCTCATGGTCGAGAATGACCTTTGGTGTGAATACTGTCGGATTTATTATCATCTTCTCCATAAAAGGCAAATGAGATGAAACCGCAGGCAGCCGGGAGGTTACCAGAATCTGGACGGCAGAACTAAGCCCGTGGAGATTCTGCCGTATCCGGATTTACAGGTAACCTGATATCCGATACCAAAGTTAGCATTCTGTTTGAATCAGAACAGGATAAAGGCAAAAAAAATGAGGAGACCGGGCTGAAGGGAAGCCTGTTTTCAGGGATTATATCTGCATAAGACCCCAGGCAACCAGGATCAGCGCTCCGACCATCAGCCAGCTTAGAACGAAACCAACCAGATCCTCTCTGTAACGCCTGAAAAAGTTCTTCCAGCGAACCTTTTTTCCCCATCCCGGAAGATCGAGCAGAAGAAGATCGTCGCCTGAAAGTTCGCCAAGGGGTTTAAGACCGTCGGGACCCGTGTAGTCTGCGTCAGACTTACGTCTCATATTGTCGAAAAAACCTTCTATCCTATCCTTGTCTTCAGGTCTGGTCAGCCGGCTAACAAGCCAGAACACGAAGAATCCTGAAAGCATTGCCAGTCCGAATGGTCCGGGCATCCACCTGTAAACAAGTACAAGCTCGCCGGCCGATATGTAATTGGCTGTATAGTAAACTGAAAGAGAGACCAGGACAGCAGCTGCAGCACCATACCTGTTTGCTCTTTTCCATATTATACCTCCGAGGAATATTATTCCCATAAAAGCTGCAAGTGTCTCAACGAAAAGGAAGCCGTGAAGGACATTTTTCACTCCGAGCGCAAAAAGGACTGCCATAACCGACAATCCAAGACCTGAATAACGTCCCATCCAGAGCAGTTTACGGTCGCCCGCATCGGGATTTATGTATTTTTTATAAATATTCTGAGTAAAGAGAGCGCCCGTGTTCACCATGAAATTGGAGCACGACGACATGTTGGCTGCCAGAATTGCGGCAAGCATAAGTCCTACAAGGCCGGGAACCAGTAGTTCACTGCAGGCATAGCCGAAAGCCATTTCCGGATCGGGAAGCTCAGCGCCCCTTATTATAACAAGAGCTGCAACGACAAGGCCGGTAACAGCCCAGCCGATTGTAATAAGCCTTTTGACCATCGATCCGAAGGTCTGTCCTATCCTGCCGGCCCTTTCAGTGTTTCCTGTGGCGCACATGGATACCATGTGGGGCTGGGCAGTTATGCCCACAATGCCGTTGACTGCAAGCATTGCTATTGTAAAAGCATCTATCCCGCTTGCACTGTTGAACAGGTCGAAGAAATGATCCGGAAGGACCTCCTTCATGGCATGAAATCCACCTACCTCTCTTAGGCCGAGCGGAATAAGCATGATCGACAGGATTATTATAAGGAACGACTGGATAAAGTCAGTATAAGCGGCTGCAATAAGGCCACCCGCAAAGCTGTACACTATGAAAGCAACGGTCATTACCAGCACTATGGCATTGGGTGAAAAAATATTTCCCGAAGCCACGGAGATCACCTTAGCCGCTCCCTGCAGCATGACACCCATGCTGAAGACGAAGAACACAATGGCAAAGATTGAATAAACAAGCCCCATAGTCCTGCCATACCTGTCTTCTATAATTTCTCCCACAGTGGTTCGTTCGCTCCGGCGGTAAAAGGGAGCAATCAGCCAGTAGAAGGGAGTAATGAGCATGTTCTTCCACTGGTACCAGATTGTTGC
>JAKLIJ010000039.1 GCA_022709665.1 Bacteroidota bacterium | reverse complement strand
CAGTTTCCGCATTGAGCCGGGATGGCAGTTGAAAATCCGCAATAATGGCAGACCATTCTTGAGATTCCTTTATGGTAGGTAAGGCTTACAGCACATTGTACACATTTTGGTATCCAGCCGCATTCAGGGCATTCAATGTATGGAGAGAATCCTCTTCTGTTCTGAAAGAGAATAACCTGTTCATTATTTCCGAGAGCCTGGTCGATAGCTTCCAAAAGCTGGGGAGTGAAATGCGAGACCATAAGTTTCTTTCGGTAGGCTTCACGCGAATCGGCCAGCACTATCCCGGGAAGTTTTACCGAACCATAGCGCTGCTTAAGTTCCACCAATCCGTATTTGCCTGTCAGTGCATTGTTATAGCTTTCGATTGACGGGGAAGCTGAGCCAAGAACGGATTTGGCGCCATGCAGCGAAGCAAGCACAAGGGCCGAATCCCGTGCATTATACCTGGGAGCAGGGTCGTGCTGCTTATAAGATCCGTCATGTTCTTCGTCTACTATTATAAGCCCCAGCTTGCTGAAGGGAAGGAAAAGAGCCGATCTTGCCCCGATCACAAGGTTATACTCCCTGGCATTGTTAAATCCACCAACCCTGTTCCATATCTCCACCCTTTCCGCATTACTGAATCGTGAATGATAAACTCCGGTTACCTGTCCGAAGTGTTTCTGAAGACGCTGTATGATCTGTGCCGTCAGGGCAATTTCCGGAAGAAGATAAAGAACCTGTTTCCCTTTTTTAAGTTGTTCATCAATAAGATGTATGTAAAGCTCAGTCTTTCCGCTCGATGTAACCCCGTGAAGAAGAACGGTTTCTCTTTCCCGGAATGAATTCCGGATCTCTTTCAGTGCAGTTGCCTGTTCGGAGGTAAGTTCCTTAAGTTGTTCCCCGGCTTTGTCAAAATCAACAAGCCGGCCGGTCTCCATCTCAAAGACCTCGAGGATGCCCTTTCTGACAAGCCCGTCGATACTGCCCGCTCCGGATCCTGCTTCCTTTAAAACCAGTGCTTTCCTCACCGGCTGCATAAGTCCTCCCGGGACATACCCGGCAAGGTCGAGGAAGACAGTCAGTATACGCAACTGGACAGGAGCCCTGGCCAGGCTGTCGAGAATCTCATTCAGGCGTTCTTCGGAAAATGCTTCTGCAAGCCTGATGAAATTCTCTTCCCGGGGCTTATATTTCTCAATAACAGGCAGCTCCGTAACTCCCTCCAGGCACAGATCGGATGGAAGGGCGGCCTTCATCACCTCGCCGGCAGAACACATGTAGTATTCTGAAATCCAAGACCATAGTTTCAGCTGAATTTCATTTGCAACGGGCTCCGGATCCAGAACTCTTAGTAATGGCCTTATATTTCTTGCTCGGGGAGGAGTATTATGTATCCTGTAAACAATTCCCGAATAGAGTTTTCTGTTTCCGAGCTGGACAAGAACCCGTGAGCCGCATGGAACCGAATCAACCATCTCATCCGGGATGGAATAGGTAAAGAGTCCTTTGTAGGCCAGGGGCAAAATAATATCTGCAAAATGATTGTTCATCATCAGGTGAAGTGCAGTATCAAACAGGAAATCAGACCGACTTCAGGAAACTCGACATAACCGTAAGCAGGTGATCCTTCCGGATAGGTTTTATCAGACAGGCGTCGCATCCTGCCTCAAGTATTATATCCTTGTCGTCTTCAAAGATGAAGGCAGTCTGAGCAATTATGGGAATGTCCCTTCGGATGTTTCTTATCTCCCTGGTAGCTTCTATTCCGTTCATTTCAGGCATTTGCATATCAAGAAGAACGACGTCGATGCCGGGAGTGTTTTTTACCAGCTCAATAGCCTCAACTCCCGATCTTGCGGTCAGTGTTTTTATCCTTGTATCTGAAAGTGTCCTGTTTAGATAAAGAAGCACATCTTTGTTGTCATCGACGAGAAGGCAGGTTTTGCTGCTCCAGTTTACAGGTTTTCCGTGCGATTCCATACCAGCAGCTTCAAGCCTCGACTTAAGCCGTGTACTTCCGCCGGCCGGACGGTAGGGGATTGAAAAGCTGAACTCCGAACCGACTCCTTTCTCCGACTGGACGAAGATCCTCCCTCCCATCCTCTGAACCACCTCTCTTGCAAGAGTCAATCCTACTCCCAGACCTTCAAAAGGCCTGTGATGGCCGTCAATCTCCTGCCTGAACTCTTCAAATATATGATCAAGATTCTCCTTGTTTATACCGATGCCTGTATCCTTGACCCTGAAGACAAGGTTGTCATTCTCTTTGGAATACGACAGCCTGACCGATCCTTCGAGCGTAAACTTCACTGCATTGTCCATCAAGTGATTAAGCACCCTTTTCAGCCATACACGGTCGGTAAACACAAGGTCGCCGTTTTCCTCGAGCATGTTCATTACGGTGATCACAATCGGCTTTTCATTTCTCCGTATGATTTTCCTGGCATCCTCAACAACTTCGCTAACTATGTTATTGACTGAAGCTTCCTCATAGGTAATCTCTATCTGCGAGCTTTCAAGCCTCGACAGGTCGATAATGTCGCCAATTATCTGAAGTAGTTTTTCACTGTTGTGGTTAATATGCTCTATGTACTCTTCCTTGACTTCGTCGGTGATGTCGCTTGCCAGAAGAAGGTTGGCAAAACCCACCACGCTGTTCAGCGGGGTTCGGATCTCATGTGAGATGTTCGCAAGAAAACTTGATTTCAGCCTGTTGCTTGCCTCAGCCTCGATATTTGCTTTCAGAAGGTCTTCGTGCACTTTCTTGAGGGCGGTAATATCCCTCGATATTGTTAAGGCGCCTATGATATCTCCGCTCTCATTTTTTACAGTTACCGACTTTGTGGAGAGTGTTATGAAATGCCCGTCCCTATGCTTCAGTCTCAGTTCACACTCGAAGATACCCTTTTCGTGAAGTGCTTCTGTTCTGTTTTTCTCATATTCTGTATCCTCAGGATGGAGGAGATCATCATTTCCGATGGCATTGTACTGCTCTCTTGTCATGCCGATGAGAAAATAAAATGCCGGGTTGGCATACTTCAGGTTACCGTCCCTGTCGTAAAAAGAGATACCGTCATCGGCCGAATGAATAAGGCTTTTGTAGAACATTTCAGAATATGAAAATTCACGTGCTATGTTCTCCTTTTCAAGTGAAAGGTCCTTGTTGGTCTTCTTCAGCTGGGAGTTTATCTCCTCAATCTGTCTGTTTCTGTCCTTCAGTTCCCTGTTTGCAGCCCTTATCCTTGCAGAAAAAACAAGTATCAGAATTGCCATGACTGCCATAGCTCCTAAAAGAGTCAGAACAAAGGCCAGTGTGGATATTGACAGCACAGGTGCCGAGCCGGCCGGCAAGGTCACAGAGCCGGCATATAGTATTGACGGAGCGGCTGTCGCAACAGCTGTGATTGCTGAAAACAGGGTTACCCGCCGGGGCAAATTTAGTGCCATGCACCTATGGAACCTTCCCATGAAAAACATCAGATTAAGACCCAAATTAACTTTCAATCCCCATTAAGCTTCAAATATAGATATTCGCAGTCAACACCTTATCATTATTAACGTAAAATATTGCACAAAATGTGCTAAATTGCGAACAAATGTCTTTAGAATGGAAAAAGACAGGAAAAAATTTTCCGGCGGCAGAAGGTACAGGAATGAAGACATAACGGTTTACTGGAAGCCTGATGCGTGTGTTCATGCTTCATACTGTTACAGGGAGCTAATCGAGGTATTTGATCCGGGGAGGCGCCCATGGGTCGACATGTCGGGCGCTTCCACCGACAGGATCATTGAAGTTGTTAACATGTGTCCCACAGAGGCTCTTTCATGGAAATGGAACGATAATGAAAGGAACCTGGAAGTAGGGCCGGAACATACGAATCATATCAGGTTCAGGAGGCCCGAACTCATGGGAGATGAGGCTGAGGAGCCGGAGGCCTGGGAGAAACCGGTTTCTGTCAGGATAATGTACGATGGTCCGATCATAATCAAGGGGGATTTCATTCTGAAATATGACGGTAATACAAAGGAGATGAGAGGAGGGCTTATCTCTCTGTGCCGTTGCGGTGCAAGCAACAAGCTGCCTTTCTGCGACGGGGCACATCGTAAGACAGGATTTGAAGATATTTAGCAGCCATGGACAGCACTGAGGAAAAGAAGATAACTACGGTTGTGGAGGTTATTGACGGCGGTCCCTTAAAGATCACGGGAAACATTGTTTTCCAGGACATAAAAAGGGATATAACCGGGCAAACCGGTGAAATGTATTTATGCCGTTGCGGCCGTTCGTGCAACAAGCCTTATTGTGACGATTCACACAAAAGGTGATCTGTTTAGGGAAGTCCTTCGAAAAACTATTATCATTCACGAAAGAGCTCTTCTGACAGCTTCGGCAGCATCACCGAATGATACTGCTGAAATTACGGACAGTCCGGAGTTATCAATAATTTCCTTTGCTTCAGCGGCATTTGTGCCCTGAAGCCTGACCACCACGGGAACCTTTATCTCCCCGGCTGTCTTATAGGCTTCTACGACTCCGTTGGCCACCCTGTCGCATCTGACGATTCCCCCGAAAATATTTATAAGAATGGCTTTCACGGCAGGGTCCCTGAGGATGATCCTGAAACCTGCCCTGACTGTTTCGGGGCTGGCTCCCCCTCCCACATCGAGGAAGTTAGCAGGTGATCCTCCCGACAGTTTTATTATATCCATGGTTGCCATGGCAAGTCCGGCTCCGTTAACCATGCATCCAACATTTCCGTCAAGCTTGACATAGTTGAGGTTGCTTAAGCCGGCCTCCACCTCAACAGGATCTTCTTCCTCAAGATCCCTCATTGCAGCCAGTTCGGGATGCCTGAAGAGGGCATTATCATCAAGTACCAGTTTGCAGTCGACGGCAAGTATCCTGTTGTCACTGGTTTTAAGAACAGGATTTATCTCCAGGAGCTGGGCATCGGATCCGATAAATGCTTCATAAAGACCATAAATGAATTTCCTCATGTTCAGGAAGGCTTCTCCGGAAAGGCCAAGATTGAAAGCGATGTTTCTTGTCTGAAAAGGCAGAATTCCCATAGATGGGGATATTTCCTCCGTAAAAATCCTTCCCGGATCATTTTCAGCCACCTGTTCAATATCCATTCCTCCGTCGGGAGAGTACATCAGTACATAGCGCCCGCTTTTTCTGTTCAGCAGGATGCTTATATAGAACTCCCTGTGGTCCGATTTCCCGGCATAATAGACATCGGCTGCAACCAGCACTTTGTTTACCTTTTTCCCGGCAGGTCCTGTCTGTGGGGTGACCAGTGTCATACCTAACATATTACCGGCAATTGTGCCGGCTTCTTCAGGTGTCCTGGCTAATTTAACCCCTCCGCCTTTCCCCCTGCCGCCGGCATGGATCTGGGCTTTTACCACAAAACACTCCGGATTGACCTTCTCTTTCAATTGCGTGGCTGCCATCACTGCCTGTTCGGCTGTGTTTGCCACAAATCCTTCCTGGATGTCGACATCGTATGCCTTCAGGATTGATTTTCCCTGGAACTCATGTACGTTCATCTGCCTCTTAATATTTGTCCTTGTGCTCCACTGTCTTTGATGGAAATATAGGTAAAAAAAGGATATTTTGCCTATTTTAGCTTCAAAAAAGGATGCGTAAGCTTCTTAACGAAGAGCTTGGGAGAAAGAGCATTGCAGACTACAGGAATTCAGGCAAGTCGCCTTTTGTTGTTGTTCTCGACAATGTAAGGAGCCATAACAATGTAGGTTCGGTTTTCAGGACTGCCGATGCCTTCCTTACAGGTAAGCTGTTCCTGTGCGGCATCACCCCTCGTCCTCCTCACAGGGATATACAGAAGACAGCTCTGGGAGCGACCGAATCGGTCGAATGGGAATGGCATGAGAAAACCACCGATGCCTTAAAAAAGCTGAAGGAAGAAGGATATCTGATAATTGGAATCGAACAGGTTGAAGGAGCCGTGGAGCTTCAGGATCTTAATATTGAAAAAGATTGCAGGTACGCACTGGTCTTCGGGCATGAAGTGAAAGGAGTCAGCCAGGAGGCGCTTGATCTGTGCGATCAGTGTGTAATAATCCCGCAGTTTGGGACGAAGCATTCATTCAACATAGCCGTGAGCGCCGGCATTGTGCTCTGGGAAGCAAATAAAAAGGGCGTTGCAAGCAACGCCCTCTGTATTGATCATAAGTAATATTTCTACTGGAACATTCCGGCGAAAGCACTGTCGCTGAAATATTTCGCAAATTCCAGATCGTTTTTCAAAGCTGTCCTTAAATCAGAGCTAAGGCTTGAGGCTTCTTTAAGAGCATTCAATGCGTAGGTCTTGTCATCAAGACGCGATCCAACGATAGCCTTGAGGTATGCAGTAAGAGCTGTTTTTGCTTCTCCGGTGAGGCTTTCAAGAGTTGTCTTTGCCCTGTTTACATCGCCTTTCAGTATCTGTGCGAGAGCCAGGTTGTTGGAAGCTTCGGTGCCAAAGAAATTGACGGCTTTGTCATATTCACCCTTGGTGATGGCTACAATACCCAGACCGTATCTTGATTCAGGTGTTGCGGCAGTCATTGAGTTGAAAAGTTCTTCAGCTTTTGCCATTTCACCCTTCATAATATAAGCGAAAGCGGTGTTGTTCTTTACAACGTCGTTGTTAGCAATGGCTTTTGCCTTATCGAGTGCAGCAATGGCATCATCGGGTTTGCCAAGGCAAAGTGATGTGACAGCCACGTTGTTATGAGCGCGGATGCATTTTGGATAAGCATCGGCAACAGCCTTGTAGAATGAAAGTTTTTCATTCTTGTCAGTTGTAAGGGCTCCTGCGCGAAGCATTTCTTCAAGGCTGAGAACTTTTGGATCAGATTTCATCTGAGCAAGTATCTGCTCATCTGTGCGGCCGATATTATCAACATTTACGATAAGTTTTGACCTTCTCAGTTTGGGAAGAATGTCAGTCTTGAGAGCTTCGAAAGCTGCTGACATGTTCTTTATTTCCTTTTCGCGGACTTCAGGATCGGAGTACATCGACAGAACCCTGAGGATCAGTTCCTTGTCGGCGATGCTTGAATTCTCTACTTCAGTTTTGAAACCTTCCCAGTCTTCAGCAGTGGTAAGTGAGCTGAAGAAACCATCGGCCTGGGCTACTTCGACTTTCTTGAATTCATTTTTCAGGACTTTGTCGGCAGATACACCTCTTTTTCCTGAGAGCTTCTCGTTCTCATCGAATTTTCCGTCGGGAGAAGCGTATGAGCTGACAACAGCGCCTTTTAGCTGTTTGTTGGGATCAGCGGTTGTGGTTACAATATAATCTTTCAGAGCAACAACATCTTCGCCTTTCAGCTCTGAACTGCGGACATTGGCCTGGTTGATTACATAATTGATGTCGGCAACTTTCGTTTCGGGTACTATCCTGACAAACTGGTCGGGCATAATTACACCTTTTGCATTTTTCTCAACAAGTGTTGAAGTCGCGATGACACCGTCAGCAAGTTTAAGGGGATCAAAATCGAGGGTTTTCTCGCCCATGCTGGCGTTCGTCCTCAAAACCAGTTCCGACCTTTTCATTGCATCAGCGTAAGGGATAGCTGAAGTGTAGGTGAAATCACCTCCTGAATAGGTGATGACCTTGTTGTTGGCCATGACTTTTTCTCCCTGGAGAACCTGAACTTTATCAAAAGCTGTTTCTCCGCCTGCATAGGTTAATACCGGAGTGAGGGCAAGAGTAGCTTTCTTGTTGAAATACTTCTCGGGAAATGTACCTTTAATGGTAACATTCACAAGTCCGCCATGGGCTTCAAGTACCTGCGGGGTAACTTCGTACTTGATGTCTCCGGCTTCCTTTTTCATTTTATTCAGACCGGCGCAACTTGATAAAAAGGCAGCTGCGAGGATAAGGATAAAATAGCTTCTGATTTTTTTCATAGTCTAATGTTTATTTGTGTTAATCAACTCGATTTATTCTTCAGAATTTACAAAGAATATCTCTTGATAAATTACCTGCAAAATTATAAAAAATAGTTACAATATCAGACAAATCATATAAAATGTTCATAATATGACCATATTAAGCCCTTTACCCCACTCGTTGCAGAATATTATTTCAGTTATATTTCTGTAATGTTCACAGTTTGCAACGAAGTCAATATTGTTTATATCTATTATAAGGTAGCATGCCTCAGGGTTCTGCCTGAAGAATGAGAAATAGCTTTCCTGTATCTTCTGAAGGTATTCCGGAGTGATTTGTTTCTCATATTCCCTGCCTCTCCTGCGAATATTTTCCAGAAGTCGTTCAGGTGTCTGATGAAGGTAAACATAAATATCCGGCTTGGGCATCTGGCCATAAATGATATAGAAGATTTGCCTGTACAGGTTGTATTCGTCGCCTTTAAGAGTTGAAGCTGCGAAGACAAGGGATTTCATAAAATAGTAGTCCGCCACGGTAAATGACTTGAACATGTCCCTTGTTCCGAATTCTTCATTGAGCTGCTTATAGCGGCTTGCCAGGAATGAAAGTTCGAGCGGGAATGCATACTTATCCGGTTCCCTGTAAAATTTGGGAAGGAAAGGGTTGTCGGCAAACTGTTCCAGTACAAGCCGTGCATTGTATTCATCGGCTATCATGCTTGCGAGTGATGTCTTACCCGCGCCTATATTGCCTTCGATAACCACATAATTGTACCGGACTTCCATTGCTCATGGTCTGCGGTCGCCTTGTCTTTGCTTTTCCCCGCCTTCTTCCCTGGGAGGACGAGGGAGAAGGACCTTTCGTGAAAGTTTCAGCTTTCCGGTTTTGGAATCTATCTCAATAAGTTTTACTTCCAGTTCATCTCCAACCTTCAGCACATCTTCTACAGTGTTTACCTTTTTCCAGTCGATCTCCGAGATGTGAAGAAGGCCGTCCTTATTGGGAAGTATTTCTATAAAAGCTCCGAACTGGACAATGGTTTTCACTTTTCCCTTGTAAACCTGGCCGATTTCCGGAACGGCTACAATTCTCTTTATCCAGTCGAGGGCAGCAGTGATGGCTTCCTTGTTTTCGCCAAACACATTGACGTCGCCATGTCCGTCGATCTCTTCCACAACGATGGTTGTTCCGGTTTCGCGCTGTATCTCCTGAATGACTTTACCTCCGGGGCCGATAAGGGCTCCGATCATATCCTTGGGTATAGTGAGCATTTCGATTCTCGGAGCATGAGGTTTAAGTTCGGGCCTGGGACTTTCGATTGTATCCTTCATAATGTCGAGGATATGCATTCTTCCTTTGCGGGCCTGATCAAGGGCTAAGGTAAGAACCTCGAATGAAAGGCCTTCCACCTTGATGTCCATCTGAGTGGCGGTAATCCCGTCGCGGGTTCCCGTAACCTTGAAATCCATATCTCCAAGGTGATCCTCATCACCAAGGATATCCGAAAGAATTGCATATTTACCGGAGTCCTTGTCGGTAATGAGTCCCATTGCTATTCCCGCAACCGGTTTTCTGAGCTGTATCCCGGCATCCATTAGAGCAAGTGTACCTGCGCAGACAGTTGCCATTGATGAAGAACCATTTGATTCGAGTATATCGGAAACCACTCTGACTGTATAAGGATTCTCTGAGTCAGGCGGCATCATATTCTTCAGCGCCCTGTGAGCCAGGTTGCCGTGTCCGACTTCCCTGCGGCTTACACCTCTTGCTGGTTTTGCTTCGCCGGTTGAGAAGGGCGGAAAGTTATAGTGAAGCGTGAACTTTTCAGTTCCCTTGTTAAGTACATCGTCAATTATCTTTTCGTCGAGCTTTGTTCCCAGTGTGACTGTTGTAAGCGACTGGGTTTCTCCCCTTGTGAAAAGGGCTGAGCCATGGGTTGCCGGAAGGGGGTCTATTTCACAGACAATGGGCCTTATCTGGTCGGATTTTCTTCCGTCGAGACGGATACCCTCATCGAGAACAAGTCTGCGTGCAGCTTCCCTTACCACTTCACCGAAGTATTTTTTGACAAGGGTTTCCTTCACTTCATTTTCTTCTGAAAACTGAGAAAGGAATCCGTTGAGAACTTCATTGAATGATTCTTCCCTTTTGTGTTTATCAGCAACGGCCGAACGGGCTGCCTGATAGCAGGGGCCATAGGTTTCGTCCCATACCTTTTTCTTCAGATCCGGGTCATTTTCCTCGTGGCTGTATTCTCTTCCGGGTCCCTTGCCGGCTTCTGCCGCAAATTCCTTTTGAGCCTGACACTGGATTCTGATAGCCTGGTGGGCTGTCCTGAGAGCTTCGATCATGTCTGATTCCGACACTTCCTTCATCTCTCCCTCTACCATGAGAATATTCTCGTATGTAGCACCGACCATAAGATCCATGTCGGCATCCTTGAGCTGAGTTGCAGTGGGATTCACAATAAAACTGCCGTTTATTCTTGCTACTCTGACCTCGGACATTGGTCCGTTGAAAGGAACATCGGAAATGGAAAGAGCTGCCGAAGCGGCAAGGCCGGCGAGTGCATCCGGAATTATGTCGATATCGGCAGATATGAGGTTTATTGTTACAAAAGTCTCGGCATGATAGTCATCCGGGAAAAGCGGCCGCAGCGCCCTGTCGACAAGCCTCGATATCAGAATCTCATAATCAGAAGGTCTTGCCTCGCGCTTAAGGAATCCTCCGGGGATACGTCCCGATGAAGCATATTTCTCTTTGTATTCTACTGATAGCGGCATGAAATCTGTGTCTTCCTTGGCTTCCTTTGCAGAAACGACTGTTGCAAGCAGCATGGTTTTACCCATCTTAAGAAGTACCGCTCCGTCGGCCTGTCTTGCCATTTTCCCGGTTTGGAGTGTAATAATACGTCCGTCGCCGAGATCAATATTCTTCTCTTTAATGTTGAACATTATTTCTTTAGTGTTTTATGATTGCCGAAATTACAATTAATTCAGGATATTAAGAAAAAAGGCAATTCAGAATTGCCTTTTTTCCCTTATTTACGTAATTTCAACGCTTTGACTATTTCCCTGTATCGCTCTATATCCTTGACTTTTAGATAGTCAAGAAGCTTTCTCCTTCTTCCGACGAGTTTAATGAGCGCCCGCTGGGTGCTGAAGTCCTTTTTGTTCTTTTTCAGGTGTTCGGTAAGATGTGATATCCTGTATGAAAACAATGCAATCTGTCCCTCTGCCGTTCCTGTGTCAATCTCTGATGTTCCAAATGTTTTGAAAAACTCCTGCTTCTTCTCGGTAGTCAAATACATATCTTTAATTAATATATTGTTTATCCATAAATAAATTGAGTCTCCAATTTTGGAACGCAAAAATAAGGCTTTTTTATGTAAACTATCAAACAATTGACTACTTTTTTTTTTGAAGTCCTGAAAATATGTCCTGAAAGACCAACGACAGCAGGTCTTTAATATTGCCCTGCTCACTATAAAGACGTAAAGTTAGTTCTAAAAGTTGCGTGCGTTGCTTATGATAAATAACAACTTATTAACAAATAAACAGAGTTTTGAGGATAATGTTCAGGCGGTCTTCCGGGGGTGAATGCAGACCTGCAACCGACTTCGGCATCAGTGGCCGCGGTCAGGGCTCCAGGCTAAGCTGGCTGTTGTTTTTCAGTAGTTTTCCGGAACTGATAATGCCGGAACCTATTCTGCAGTCGAGGCATCGTCGTTTCCGGCAGTAGTTTTCAGTCAGCTGAAGAAGTGCCTGGGTATGAAAAGCCGATTCAGGGACAACTCCTGCAGATTCCCATTCGCGGATCACCGAGTTTTTTTCCGGATCAATAAGATCCAGAAAATCCAGTGCCCTGTCGCACAGGTTCAGGTCATCGTGGCTTGTTCCATAGACAAAAATCACAGGTATTACTGCATTGATAAGCAGTATATCGGAAGCCTGAACGCCGGTATGCTTTTTTGTTCTTCTGCTGCTTTTTCCGAAAACATAGTGGTCATCCCAGTATGAAGAAGCAGAGACCATAAACAGTTCCTTCAGCTGAGCTGCGTCAGCAGCTGCGAGTGTCCTGGAAAACAGGCCCCCGGCTGTTGAAAGAAGAGCTGCAAGCTGCGACAGTCTGACAGTGGGAAAGTTTACCGGCCGGAGGCGGCAGAACTTCCAGAGCCATCCGTGGATCGGACGGAGAGAGTATTTGGCTGAGAGCACCTTGTATTCCCTGATAAGGTCGAGATAGTATCTGTCCGACAGGGCATTTTTAAACAATCCTTCGTCAAGCATCCCGGCGCTGCCGAAAAGCAGGGCTTCAATCTGCAGCAGGTTGTCAGCATGTTTTCTTATTATTCTGAAGGGAAGGGCTGTAGCCAGCATCTCAAAAGGTTCGGTGTTAACCCTGAAACCGAAATACCTGCTCAGCATCCTGTAAAATGTCTCATCCCAATCATTACCGGTTGCCCTGAATATCTTCATCACAGCTTCCGACTTCATCTGCATCCGTTCAACAAGAAGTGACTGCAGCCAGCTTCTCAGAAAAAACCTGCCGGCGCTTTCAATATCCTCGCTGCATGCAATGGAGCATGGGTTGTTAACAAGATCAATGTACCTGCTGTAAAGGGCAGGATCGTACTTTATCACCGAAGTAAGAAGCTCTTGGTTTTTTGCATTGCATACCTCTGTATCCTTTTCTGCAACCACATGGAGTATCACGTTGTCGAACGAATGATCGAGATTGTGCCTGTGTAAATTGAAATGTGAAGCACGAGTGTGGATCTCCACATTGCCGGCCCATTCAGTTCCGGCAATTAGTATCCTCGCATTGAAGAAATCGGGGCCGGAGTCGCGGTTGTACTCGCCCGGGCTTATCACGATTATCGGATTTCCGTCTCCGTCGGTAAGTGAAAAAGGATCATAAAGGGAATATTTCCACAGGTAATGAAGGAATTCTTCTTTCATTGCGGCACAAGTTTAATAACAGCGAGAACATAAAGTTACGAAACCTGTTGCAATGGGAAATGCACAGGGCAGAAAAATATGAGGATAACCTGAGGAAAGGGCAGGACTCAGATCAGTTTGTGGACTGCCAGACTGGCTTCCATTTCCATTTGTGTTTCTCTTGCTTTTTCCCCGGCTGTCTTGTCGAAGTTTTCAGAGCTGTCCGCAAAAATTATTGCCCTTGAGGAGTTCACCAGAAGACCGCATTTTCCAGTCATGCCGTACCTTGCGACATCTCCGAGACTTCCTCCCTGGGCTCCCACGCCGGGAACCAGGAGAAAATGATCGGGCACAATTTGTCTTATCTCCTTAAGCATCTCAGCGCGTGTTGCTCCAACAACATACATAAGATTATTAAGTGTTCCCCACCGGCTCGAAAGGGTAAGAACTCTTTCATAAAGCATCAGTCCATCCTCATTATGATACTGAAAGTCGTCGGCTCCCTTGTTGGAAGTCAGGACAAGCAGGATGACCCATTTCCCTGTGTACTCGAGGAATGGAGCCACTGAATCTTCTCCCATGTAGGGCGCCACTGTAACAGCGTCGAAATCCATTGTCTCAAAGAATGCCCTGGCATACATTTTCGAGGTATTCCCTATATCTCCGCGTTTTGCATCGGCGATTACAAAAATACCGGGATACCTGGTTTTGATGTAGTCGAGAGTCGATTCAAGGGTTTTCCAGCCTCCGGCCCCCATCGATTCATAAAAGGCGGTATTTGGCTTATAGGCAACGGCGTACTTATGCGTCGAGTCAATGATCCTTTTGTTGAATTCCAGAACGGGATCTTTGGCTTTCCGCAGTGAAGGAGGAAGTTTTTCAAGCTCGCTGTCCAGACCGATGCAAAGGAACGATTTTTTTTCAGAGATAGCTCTGAACAAGTCCTTGTGGTCCATAATAATATGGTATTAAATAGTGTTCTCTTTAAGTCTTTCAGCGTTTTCTGCCACCTGCAGTTTATCTATTATCTCCTGGATATTTCCATCGAGGACATAAGGCAGGTTGTACAAGGTCAGGTTTATCCTGTGGTCGGTCATCCTTCCCTGGGGATAATTGTAAGTCCTGATCTTTGCAGATCTGTCGCCTGTCGAAACCATAGTCTTCCTCTTGCGTGAAACCTCGTCAAGGTATTTTTGATATTCAAGATTATATAGACGGGTGCGTAATTCCTTTAGCGCCTTGTCATAATTCTTAAGCTGTGATTTCTCGTCCTGGCATATAACCACTATTCCTGTCGGGATATGAGTAAGTCTTATTGCAGAGTAGGTGGTATTGACCGATTGTCCTCCCGGTCCTGATGAGCAGTATGTATCTTTTCTGATATCTTCATTCCGGATTTCAATATCGACTTCGTCGGCTTCGGGAAGAACAACCACAGAGGCGGCGGAGGTATGTATCCTGCCCTGAGTTTCCGTCTGAGGAACTCTCTGAACCCTGTGAACTCCTGATTCATACTTGAGTATCCCGTAAACGCCTTCTCCTGATACGCTGAGAACAATTTCCTTGTAGCCTCCCGCCGTGCCTTCCGAATAGCTGTTGATTTCAGCCTTCCATCCCTTTTGTTCGAAGAATTTACTATACATTCTGAAAAGGTCGCCGGCAAATAAGCTTGCTTCGTCGCCTCCGGTGCCTGCCCGTATTTCCATCACGGCATTCTTATCATCCTCCGGATCGGCTGGTATAAGGAGCAGTTTGATCTCTTCCTCCATTTCGGGGATCATATCAGAGAGCTGGTCAACTTCCGCCTTTGCCATTTCCCTCATCTCTTCGTCCTTCTCGGTAGCAAGCAGTGCCCTTGAGCTTTCAAGGTTTGAAAGGGCCAGCCTGTATTTTTCGAGGGCGTCCACTACCGGTTGCAGATCCTTGTATTCCTTGCTAAGCCTGACGTATCTGTCCATATCGGATAGCACATCAGGTCTGGTCAGAAGCTCCCCAACCTCGATAAACCGCTGTTTTACACCCTCAAGCTTCTCAAGAATCATGTTTTCCTCCATAGAAGTATCGAATTTTCGGCGTGCAAAGATAGTAAAAAATACGTTACGGTATTCAGTATTCGAAGCTGCCTGATTCTGAAACTATTGTAAGCCTTTTGCCGTCTGAGGCCTCACAACGTCCTATTATCCTTGCCTGAAGATTGAAAGCTGATGCAATACCGGTGATCTTTTCCGCAGTGCCGGGGTCGGTGTAAATTTCAAGCCGGTGACCCATGTTGAAAACTCTGTACATTTCCTGCCAGGGAGTTCCCGATTGTTCCTTTATTATTCTGAACAGGGGAGGTACAGGAAACATGTTATCTTTTATTACATGCAGATTGTCGATGAAATGCATGACTTTAGTCTGTCCGCCTCCGGAACAATGTATCATTCCGTGAATGGAATTTTTCAGTTCCCTGATGATCCTGACTGCCACCGGGGCATAGGTTCGTGTCGGGGAGAGTACGAGTCGTCCGGCGTTAAGGTCGAGTCCTTCGGGTATATCTGTGAGTTTAAGCTTTCCTGAATAGACCAGTTCGGGAGGGACTGACGGGTCATAGCTTTCCGGATATTTCCCTGCAAGGTATTTTGCAAACACATCATGTCTTGCTGAAGTAAGCCCGTTGCTTCCCATTCCTCCATTATATTCCGTTTCCCAGGTTGTCTGCCCAAAAGAAGCCAGTCCTACAACAACGTCGCCCGGCAGGATGTTGCAGTTTATTACATCATCTCTTTTCATCCGGGCAACCACTGTGGAGTCGACCACTATTGTCCTTACCAGGTCGCCGATATCTGCAGTTTCTCCGCCGGTAGACCAAATCCCGACTCCCAGTTCCCTGAGTTCTTCAAGTACTTCTTCAGTACCGTTTATAACAGCTGAAATCACCTCCCCGGGGATAAGGTTCCTGTTTCTTCCGATAGTTGAAGAAACAAGTATATTGTTGCAGGCTCCCACGCAAAGAAGGTCATCGGTGTTCATCACAATTGCATCGCGGGCAATTCCCTTCCACACCGACATATCTCCGGTCTCCTTCCAGTAGATATACGCAAGCGACGATTTGGTCCCGGCGCCGTCGGCATGCATAATATTGCAGTAAGCTTCGTCGCCTCCAAGAATGTCAGGGACTATTTTACAAAAGGCATTGGGGTACAATCCTCTGTCAATATTTCTTATAGCAGCATGGACATCCTCCTTGCGGGAGGATACACCCCTTCTTCCGTATTTTGATTCTTCTGTCATTTTGCTGCCGGAACGTAATCAGTCCTGAGCACTCTGAACTCTGTTCTCCTGTTTATCTGGTGGGCTATTTCCTTTTGTTCATCAGTAGCCAGGGCATTTATGAACTGTTCGGCCAGGGTTGATCCTTCCTTAAGGAAGTTATTCTGCGCAGCGATGGAAGCATCCACAATCTTTGGTGTCGATTCCCCATAGCCTTTGGCTGACAGCCGGTCGGGGGCAATTCCCTTGTCGATAAGATACTGTACAACCGACTGAGCTCTTTTCTGTGAGAGGTCGAGGTTATATTCCTCGGTGTCGCGTGAGTCGGTATGGGACATCAGTTCTATAGTTACATTGGAGTTGTCGTTAAGAGTTTCAACCAGTTTGTCGAGCGAAACCATCGATTCGGGTCTGAGGTCCCATTTCCCGAAATCGTAAAATATATTGGGCAGTTCAATAGGTTTATCTGTTGCTGTAAGCGGGATGGTTACCATAAAGTCGCGGCTCTTTTCCTGGTTTTTGGTTGTTTCCCTCTCCTTGCCGTTAAGGTATCCTTGTTTTGAAGCGAGGAAGATATAATCAACATCCGGCCGGAGGCTGAATTTGAAATCCCCTCCCTGTCCGGTCTCCGCCTGCAGATTTGACCCGTCGCTGGCAATGAGTCTTACCACAGAGCCCTGAATTGGCTGTCCTGTTTTTTCATCTTTAACCAGACCGGTCACATTGAATCTGAGAGGAGGCAGTTCGAAAGTAAAGAGGTCGTCATTTCCTCTTCCTTTACGGGTGGAGCTGAATATTCCCTTTTCGGAGTCATTTTCGAATGAGATACCGAAATCGTCAGCAAAACTATTGACAGGTGATCTCATATTCTGCACTGTCCATGAACCGTCAGGCTGTGAGACAGCCTTGAAGAGGTCGAGACCTCCCATTCCTATATGTCCGTCGGAAGCAAAATAAAGGGTTCCGTCGCTTCTGATATAGGGGAAGAGTTCATTGCCCTGAGTGTTGATGTCGGGACCCAGGTTCCTTGGTGCAGACCATGAATCCGAAACATCGTTTCGTGTAGCATAGTATATGTCTTTAAGCCCGGAACCGCCCGGCATATCGGAGACAAAATAAAGGGTGAGACCATCGGATGAGACTGAAGGATGAGCAGCGACCAGGGAGTCAGGAAGGATTCCGGTATCTTTCGGATCACTCCATTTATCTCCGGCGCGTTCTGATACCATTATCACACAACCCTTTTTCTCTCGTTTACCGGCTTCGCAGCGTGTGAAGAACACTTCACGGTAATCCGAACTAAAGCTGGGAGTTCCGTCTTCCGAGTCGCTGTTAAGTCCGTCGACCGGAACCGGGGTACTCCACTTTGATTTCTTGTCTATCCTGCTCTCGAAGATATCCGTAAAACTTTGTCCTGTGGCGCCGTGAGTCTTGCTTCCTGCAGCATCATCGCGGGAAGATGTAAAGAATATGACTCCGAAATCATCCCGGCCGTAGGCCGGACTGAAATCCGAGTACCTTGAATTCAAATCCTTAAGTTCTTCAACACGGTAAGCTTCAGGATTCCTCTCCCATTCGAGAGCAAGTTCGCATGCTCTTATCTGCTGGTCGGCCCTTGAATCGGAAGGAGCAACCTGCTTGTATTTCCTGAATTCCTCAATAGCCTGCTGGTATTTGCCTGATTTCTTGAGTGATTCGGCGAGCCAGTACTGCGCTTCAGGTTTTGATGTGGCTGAACGGACAGCAAGCCTGTACCATGTCTCGGCATTCTTCGGGTCATTTGTAAGGCGGTATGATTCTGCAACCATGTATCCAAGTTCAGTTCTTACCGATCTGTCGGCATTTTTCGATTTTGAATAAGCATCCTTGAACTGGTCAATGGCTTCATAGTATTCGCCGGCATTGAAAGCCTCATAGGCTCTTTCCGCTTTCTTCTTCTGGGCAGGAGAGTCCGGAATGGCAAAAGCCGAAAGAAATAATATGGCCAGTATTAATCGCTTCATGGTATGATCCTGATTTAAACTTCAAAAGTAATCATTTTGACAATAAGAAATAACAGGGGCTTCAGGGCCCGGGGGATAAAACAACAAAGGAGCAACAAAAATGATGCCCCTTTGCTTTCCTAACCCT
>JAKLIJ010000038.1 GCA_022709665.1 Bacteroidota bacterium | reverse complement strand
TTTTATTCCGGCCACATAATCGGCATGGCCCGGACGCGGAACATTTCTGAACTCATCATAATCTGACGATTTTCTGTCGCTGTTCCTTGTAAGGATTGTAATAGGGGCTCCCGTAGTAAATCCGTTACATACTCCGCTTAGCACCTCTGGTATGTCGGTTTCACTTCGGGGTGTTGTACCCTTAGAACCGCTTCGCCTTCTTGAAAGATCCTGCATGAAATCTTCCGGGCTGATACTGATTCCCGGAGGGCAGCCATCTGCAATGACACCTATTGCGTTGCCATGTGACTCTCCAAAAACAGAAATTCTGAACACATTACCGAACGAATTCATCCTTAAACAGTTATTTGCCGGGTTTGTAATGTAAATAAAAATCAACGGCTTCGCTGACCGGTATCTTTTCAGCTACAGCACTCCCAATTCCGTTAAGAAAAACGAAGAAGATATCATTTCCCGATTTCTTCTTGTCTTTCAGCAGAAGCCGGGCAATTATCCCGTCCGGTATATTATGAGCCGGAAGCAGACCGTATGATCCAAGCAGGGCTGTGATCCTTTCATAATCAGCAAGTGTTATCAGCCCTTTTTCAAGGGAATACCCTGATGCAAGCTCCATCCCTGATGCAACTGCATAGCCGTGCCTGAATGAATGAAACATCTCGATGGCGTGTCCGTAGGTATGACCGAAATTCAACAGCCGTCTCAATCCGGTCTCCTTTTCGTCGGCAGTAACCACTGCAGCCTTAAAGTTCACTGCCATTGATATGCACATTGAAAGGAGATCAGGATCGCGGCTTAATATCCCGGCCTGATTGTTTTCAATAACATCAAACAGTTTCCGGTCGCCGATAAGTGCGGTCTTTATCAATTCAGCGAGACCTGAAAGATACTCTTCTTCAGGCAGTGTCTTAAGCATAAGGGGATCACAGATAACAAATTCAGGCTGTTTAAAACAACCAAGTACATTTTTTGCTTCCCCCAGATTGACACCATTTTTGCCTCCCGTACTTGCATCCACCTGCGACAAAAGAGAAGTTGACACATAAGCGCATCTTATCCCTCTCATATATATTGAAGCCAGAAAGCCGGCCAGATCGCAGACAACTCCCCCGCCGATGCCAAGAATAAATCCATCCCTGTCTATCCCCGAATCAAGCAATTTTTCTGCCAGTTTTTCAAGCACTTCGAGTTTCTTGCTTTCTTCGCCGGGGCTGATGCTTACTACCGGAAATTCAGGAAACCGGTCTCCGTAAATATTGATGATGTTCTCATCCGTCAAAATTGCCACACCCGTTTCCGGCAGCAATTCCTTAACCTTTTCCCAGGCGGCGCCGACAAGGATATCCGATACGGAATCACGGGTTTTAATTACAATTTTCTCCAATTTCCTTCGTGTTTGCCCGATAAAGTTAACAAAACATACGGAATCACACATAAGCCCATTAAACATATAGATGAACGTAAACTGCCCGGTGCGTTCAAATATGTCCGTTGGTAAAAAGTCTTATCTTTATAAGATTATCTGACATTAGTATGACCACCAGGGAAAGATACCGCAGGACTATAGAGTATTTCACTGTAAATATGCCGGTTGCCGAGACGGAGCTTACCTATACTGATCCTTTCGGACTTATTGTTGCAGTAATTCTGTCGGCGCAATGTACCGACAAACGTGTTAATATGATAACACCTGCTCTTCTTGAAAGGTACCCGGATGCAGAATCGATGGCCCTGGCTGAGCAGGATCAGGTTTTTGAATATATAAAGTCCTGTTCCTATCCCAATAACAAGGCAAAGCACCTTGTCGCCATGGCCAGGATGCTGGTCAGTGAGTTCGGCGGCCGGGTACCGTCCGAGACTTCGGAACTGCAGAAGCTTCCGGGTGTGGGCAGGAAAACTGCAAATGTGGTAGCATCAGTAGTCTTCAACAAACCGGTAATGGCTGTCGATACCCATGTTTTCAGGGTTGCCTCAAGAATAGGTCTGACAAATAATGCAAGAACGCCATTAAGCGCCGAGCTTCAGCTGTCGGCCAACATCCCGCAGGAGATGATACATAAAGCCCATCACTGGCTGATTCTCCATGGGAGATATATCTGCAAAGCCAGGACTCCTCTCTGTGCCGAATGTGGAATAAGGGAATTTTGCAGGTACTATGCAGGGAAAAAAAGGCAGAAACCAGCCTGAAATATACACTTAAGGGCAAAAACAACGTTCTACAATAAAACTACATAAAAATGCCATACCCGCCGCACTCAGAATCGAGTATGCCCGATACCGGAATCAGTTATGACGAGCTTCTGAAGGCTAATAAAAGGCTTTCAGAAGAAGTGGAGTATCTAAAATCAGTTCTCGACAAAGACTTTAACAGGGGACATCCGGGTGCAAGGTTTGCCACACCTTCAAATATTCTCAGGGAAATAATTGAGACCATAAGCTCCTATCTTGCGCTTTTCAGAATAAGTTCCGACAACAGGATCCAGATCCTTGACCTCAATGATAAAGCAGCCGGCGTTGAGTTGGTGAGCAGGTTGCAGGCTAAGGAAAAATACCTTGATGACCTGTCTTTACCACACAAGGAAAGGCTGGCAAGCCTTATTCTTGACACAAAGAGGCTGGGAGTTGCCAGGAAGCTGGCCGTTTCGGAGGATGACAGTGATTCACTCGGGTATTATATCGGATTCAATGTGGCTTCCGGAAATATTCTGGTGACCTGGGAACCGGGACAGAGACAAAAGACACAGGATGACCAGACGAGGCAGAGTCTGATATTTGAGAACTTCGCCGATATGCTTCCGGAAATGGTATATGAAATAGATCTTTCGGGAAATATTATCTACGCAAACATACAGGCAACAAAATTCTTCGGATATAATAAGCACGACCTCAAAGAAGGCGTTCATCTCTCAAAAGTGTTTCCCGGGAATTTCACAAGGATGATGGAAAATCTGAGGAATCTGAATGCTCCCGACCAGATTTCAAGCAACGAATACTATGCTTCCAGGAAGGATGGATCTCTTGTACCCATCATGACTCATTCATTTGCCCTTTTCCAGGACAACAGGAAGACAGGCTACAGGGGCATCGTATCGGATATCAGCAAGCAGAAAAAGTACGAAGCCCAGATTAACAGGGAAAAGGCTTTCCTCGAGCACCTCGTTGATTCTATCCCTGAGGCAATAGTAATTATTGATCTCGACGGCAGGATAAGCAGCATAAACAAGGAATTCACATCCATGTTTGGTTATACCAGGGAAGAAGCGCTTGGAAAGAACGTTGATGAACTGATTACCCCCGATTATCTGAAGCCTGAGTCAGGCGACCTCGAGGAGCTGGTACGCGAAAAAGGCAGAATGATAAAAAATACCCTGAGACACGACAGGGCGGGAAACCTTATCAACGTATCGCTGACAGCTGCAAATCTCTCGATAAAAGATGAAACTGTCGCATCCCTGGCAATATACAGAAACATAACACAGGAGAGGAAGGGACAGATTATCCAGGAGATACTTTACAATATTTCGACGGCAGCCCTCAACCAGATCGACATAAAGGACATATACCCGACAATAGTGAGGGAACTCAGCAAGATATGGGATACAAACAATTTTTTCATTGCTTTGTACGATGCCAAATCCGACACCCTGTCAATGCCATTGTTCTCGGACGAAAAGGACAAATTCGAGAATGTACCCGCCAGGAAGACAATTACAAAATGGGTTATAGGCCTCAAGAAATCAGTGCTGCTGAAGTTTAACGACCTGAAGGATCTCGAGAACTCGGGCGACATAGCCCTGGTCGGCACACCGTGCATGGTGTGGATGGGTGTGCCGCTGAAGGCTGAGAAGGAGATCATAGGTGTAATGGCCCTTCAGGATTACCATGATGAAGACAAGTTCACCCAGGATGATGTCAATGTTCTGGAATTCATAGCCAATCAGATTGCGATAGCAATTCAGCGCAGGACAATGATCGACAATATGATTCAGGCGAGCCGTAAAGCAGAAGAAGCAGCCCAGTCGAAACAGCAGTTCATGTCGACCATGAGCCATGAGATAAGGACACCTCTGAATGAAGTAATTGGCATTACCAACCTCCTTCTGCAGGGTAATCCCCGGGAGGACCAGATGGATTTCATAAAGACACTCAGATTCTCAGGCAATCACCTTCTTACTCTTGTAAACGATGTTCTCGACTACAACAAGATGGAATCAGGTAAAATTGTTTTTGAGCAGGCTGCCTTCAGTCTTACTGAATTTATGAACGACATTTTCAGAACCTATTCCTTCAGGTCGCGGTCAAAGAACATCGAGTTCGAAATAAAAAGAGATGACGGACTGCCGGATGAAGTAATAGGCGATTCCATCCGCCTCAACCAGATACTTTCCAATCTCCTTTCAAATGCTCTCAAATTCACAAAATCAGGTCATATACACGTGATATTGAAGGAGATTGAGAGAAAAGCCAACAAGACAGGAATTGAATTCACCGTTCAGGATACAGGTCTGGGAATTCCTAAAGACAAGCACCAGATGATATTTGAGAGCTTCACCCAGGCTTCGCCCGACACCACCAGACATTTCGGGGGTACCGGGCTGGGACTGGCTATCTGTAAAAAGCTTGTTGAACTGCAGGGAGGGAAAATTGATGTGGAAAGCGAGCCCGGTAAAGGTTCTGCTTTCAGATTCGTCCTGTCGTTCGGTATACCTGATCAGGGGATCAGACAAAAAGCAGGCGATGCTTCCGAGACCTATATCGGACTGGAAGGGAAACGGATACTGGTTGCTGAAGACAACAAGATCAACTTCTTCGTAGCCAATAAATTTCTTACCGGCTGGGGTGTAAGGGTAACACACGTTGAAAATGGTCAGCTTGCAGTTGAGATGCTTGAGAAAGAGGAATTCGATCTTGTCCTGATGGATCTTCACATGCCGGTTATGGACGGAATTGAAGCCACAAGGGTTATAAGGAAGTCGGAAAATCCCAGGATCAGCGGTATTCCCGTTGTTGCCCTGACGGCTGCCATACTTTCTGAGAATCACGACAAGATCGCCAATCTCAGCATCAACGACTACGTACTGAAGCCGTTCAAGCCTCACGATCTGTTCGACAAGATTCTGAAAAATATCAAATAAAAAAGAGTAACCCGGGAGGTAGTTCTTCCGGTTCTTACCTCAATACAGGCTTATGCGCCTGCACGACCTGCACGACCTGCACGACCTGCACGACTAATTATCTTATACAGTTTTTACTCAGGTATTCCGCAGCCTTCTTGTTTCCCTGGCCGAAAGCTTTTCTGAAATCAAAGCAGGCATCATCTCTGTTTCCCATTCCAAGCTGTGCAATACCCATGTTCAGCCAGGCATCGGGGTTCTGAGGCTGAAGGTCGAGAGCCATGCTGTAATCCTTTATGGCGAAATCCCATGAGCGTGACACAAAATAGGAATTGGCCCTGTCGACATAGCATTCAGCATCATTAGGGTGCAGCTTCAGGTTTTCAGAGAAATATTTAAGCGCCTGCAGATTGTCGCCCGAAGCAGCGGCAAGTTTTCCTGCATTACTCAGGGCTTTTCTGTCACCCGGATACAGATCAAGATATTTCACAACATCCCCCAGCGCCTTATCTGTTTCTCCCGTCTTTCTGAAGCATTCTGATCTAAGCATAAGAAGTTCCGGATCATCCGATCCCGAATTGATAAGACGTGTATATGTTGTGGAAGCGCCGGCAGGATTTCCGGAAGCTTCCTGAGTCCTGGCGAGAAGCATCAGATATTTTTTATTGTCCGGATCATCGGTCAGCAAAGCCTCGAGGGCTTTAAATGATTCCGGATATTTCTTCTCTGCAAAACTGATTGCTGCTCCGGCATAAGCCAGCCCATCATTATCGGGATAAGCAGCCCGGAGATCAGTGTAAAGCGACTTAGCATCCGGGATACTTCCTGTCGACAGACTGTATTCGATTTCTGCAATTCCCTTCTCAACCGATGTATATATATCTTTCCTCCATAGCTGGCGCCATTCGGGACGATTCTCCACAGGAGCGAATGAAGGATCGAGCATTATTTCCTTTTCACTCTTTCTGTATTTCGATCCAAGGCTCATTTCAAGGTGGTAAACTGCCGTTGCCGCATCCCCCCTCAGGGCATAGATCCTGGCCAGTCCGTATTCGCCCGATCCCGGAGCGACACGGTTGGCAGAGTTGTAATCACCTATTGCTGAGGAATAATCACCTCCTGCAATAAATGCTTCGGCACGTCTCAGAAATACATCCTCATCAGGGTAGTTTTCAAGGGCTCCGGATAAGAGGGCCGAGGCTTCGTCAGCCCGGCCTCTTTCAACAAGGGCCCGTCCCTTCATAAGAAAATCCGATTTCGTCTGCCCGTAAAGTCCTGCAGCTATGAATGAGATCAGTATAAAAAACAATATCCTTTTCATCTTCATCATGTCTGTAAGGTTAATACTCAGGTGGTGTGACCTTTGCACCCTGTTCGGTAATTACATGGACAAATCCCGAAAGGTGGAATTGTTCGAGACCCGATATCCTTCTTTCAAAAACATCGCACTGGTAGAAGTAAACTCCGGGCGACACTATCTTTCCTTTATAGGTCCCGTCCCAGTTCAACTTCGGCTCATCGGTCTGGAAGATAAGAACCCCGTAGCGGTTGAACAATTTAAAATCCACCTTTTCCACAAGTCCCGAGGTCTTGGCTTTAAGCCAGTCGTTTATGTCATCACCGTTTGGAGTGAACACATTCGGGATCTCATAGAAATTGCAGGAATCGACACACACCATCACCGATTTCAGGCTTTCGTTCCCGAGGGCATCGAATGCCGAAACAGCGTAGCATCCTGACACTACCTCGCCCGGATAATGCCTGTAGCTGAAAGTATTTCTGTTGTTGATAACTGTAAGCAGCGAAAGCGTCTCTTCAGTCATCATCTTGTAATAGATATTGTATCCTGCAACATCATCAAGGCAGTTCTGATCGCTGATTGTCCATTTCACATTATTGTACAGGCTGTCGCACTGGCTGGTTACCGTTATTGCCGGCTGGCATGGCGCTTCGTTGTCGACAGGTGTTACGCATGTTATCTGTGAAAAGTTTAACAGATCCCTGGGCATGCCGGCTGATGAGTATCCGCCGGTCGATCTGACCCTGTAGCAATATTCCGTACCGTTAACCAGCCCGTTATCTGTAAATTCAGGAATGCCGGAGCTTCCAATGGAGTCGTAAACCATTGTTGCCCGGTTAAGTCTGAAGAAATCATACCTTGTATTAACCCATGGCACGTTCCGGCTTATGGTGAAGCGAACCTTCCTGTCGCCCGGACTTGCGGAAAGGAAAAGGGAGGATGCATACCCCGGTTCTCCAATAAGGAACCTGTTTCCGGGAGCATTATTGTACAGTTCAATCCTGTAGATGTATCCCCTGTCAACCGTATTAATAAGTGTATCTACAAAAGAGGTCTCGTTAAGGGTGGATGTGCTTATTGTTCTTAACTGTGAATAATCTGTACCTGTAACACCGTCGGCTCTTGAAATAATATACTCATACGGACCCGTGGCGGGGATGGTGTCGAGCCTGTCTGGCCGTCTCCACCTGACCACAATAGATCCGTTGGTGGTCGAAGTCGACCTGACGCTGACGTTTGTTATAAGGGGAACCCCCGATACAAGTGACGAAGCTAATTCATTGGAAGCCTTGCTCTCTGCCCCGTTGTTAAAAACGGCAGTGATCCTGTATGAGTACTCCCGGTTGAACTCCAGTCCTTCACCGTCATTGGTATCCAGATATGATACAGTCGAACTTCCTGCAATGTATCCTACCCTCTCATAACCCGCTGATGCAGGGATTCCTGATGTACATGTATCCTGGACAAAGGACGAAGTGCCTTCCCTGCGGTAGATATTGAATCCCATAATGGCATCAGTACCGTAATTACTCCATCCCAGTCGTATGAATTTGCCTTCGGAAGACAGATCTGCCAGCTCCGGTGACGGACCCAGGACCTTAATCTGGAAGTTGTCGATATCCGACAGATTCTGATCAGCGCTGATATCGTCGGCTTTGACAATTATGTCATATGGCTGGCTTCTGACAGCTTCCATACAGGTAGCCCAACGGAATCTTGAGGTGTAGGAACCGGCAACTGAATCCACTTTTGTAAATGTTGCCCGGCATGCAGTAAGGTCATAAATCCCTGATGTCGAGAAGAGCTGAAGGAAATTATTATCCGGATCAGTCGCAGAGATAAGGAAATCTATCACAGTTCCCGCTTCCACGCATCTGTCGGGAAGAGGTCCTATTTCCGGGGGTTTGTTGTCGGTGTCGTAGACATTAATCTGTATATCCCGAACCACGATTCCTATCTTTTTCCCGGAACGCCATTCCTGTATCTCCATAGCTACGTTATATGCCCCGGTATCTCTCGGAGTGCTCCAGATAAGGTCACCTGACGTGGCATCCACTCTGATAAAATCAGTTGCAGGAGGAAGGGTATAGTTCTCTATGGGTTTCCCGTCTTCGCGTGTGCATGTTGTAAGGGCGTAAGAAAGGCTGTCGCCGTCAGGATCGTAAGCCCCCGGATTATGAATAAACACATATCCCCTGGCTGCCTTGTCGTAGGGAGGATTGAGAAGTACAGGAGTGCTGTTCCTTCCTATCGAAGGATTTACTATCAGGGTTGTTGTAATAGAAAAGACAACATTCACCGAATTCGGGATATTAAGTACATCCGCATTCCTGTTGGGATCCTGAACAACAATCTTATAAACTCCGGGACCAGGATAAGTATGAGTTATCTTATAGATATTCCTTTTATAATAGTTCGGGAGAAACAAGATGCTTACCCTGGGCGCCACTGACGTGGAATTATCTCCCCATTCAACATCAAGCTGGTCCCTGTCAGCAAAACTCAGGGTATAGGTATAGGTTGTTATTGTTATTTCGAATGACAGATCCGATATTTGAACATACGTGATCTCCCCTGCCCTGTTGTGTGTTGCCCATGCATTGCCCAGACCGGCCAGCAAAAGGGCAACAGTCATGAGTGTTTTTGTCTTCAGTATCTTCACTTTGCGTATACTCCTCCTGTCATTTTAATTCTTGATTTTAAAAGTCTTCTCCGTATCCAGGGCCGTGAGCCTGACCCCTTCCTCAAAATTATTCACCTTGACTATCAGCATATTCGTCTGATCGCTGTAGATTGATGTCAATATTGTATTCTTAACATTTATCGACCTGACTTCTTTGGTCGCGGAAATAGTCAGGTTCATTCTCAGTTCATTGTCGGAGAGATTCATGTTTGTCATTTCCGCCTTTACCGGATTACCATTAACAGTGATCCTCACCTTTTCGTTCACATAGTCTGTCAGAAACGCTCTCGTGAACTCATCAGTTTCCGGGAATGCAAGTTTCCTGTCACCTTCGGTCACGGGTCCTGCATCCAGCAGGAAATCATCAAAATACACCATCAGGAAGATATTAAATGTCCTGTCGTCCCGGGCATAGTCGATGCTCATCAAAGAGACATGCACCGGATGAAATGCCAGCCAAATGGAAAAAATAAGATATCTGATCATCCTGACTTGGGTTTAGGCACAGTCAATATCCGCAAAAATCAGACCACAATACCTATCAGCCGGCATCATCCACCCTGTCCTTAAGATAAGCTGCCGTGCCGACTTCAATGAACGAGAATCCGGCCGGGCCTGAAAAGTTTCCGGCCAGTACAACCACCAGGTCGTCATTTTGTATTTCATTCTTCTCAGTAAGGTCCGAAATGGCTCTTCTGAGGAAATCATCCACCGACTTTCTTTTTTCCTGGTAGCTTGCGTACACGCCGTACGAAAGAGCCATCTGTCTCATGGTACTTGCCAGGTAGCATCTTGCGAGGATCAGTTTGTATCCCCGGTATGCTGCCATGTCGCGGATTGTTCTGCCTGCAATGGTATCAGCAATTATTGCCCGGGCATTAACCCTGACGGAGGTCTTGACGGCCACTTTTGCCAGGTATGACGAAATCTCACTGTTTATTCCAGAAGCCGGGATTTCAAGGAACTTCTCCTTGTTTTCCTCAACCTCCAGTGCCACCTTTGTCATTGTTTTTACAGCTTCCACCGGGTACTTCCCGTTTGCAGTTTCACCGCTCAGCATAAGGGCATCGGTCTGAGAGTAGATTGCGTTGGCCACATCGCTGACCTCAGCTCTTGTGGGGCGCTGATTGCCAATCATCGAATGCAGCATCTGGGTTGCAACAATTACAGGCTTTCTCGCTGTGATGCATTTGGAGATGATCATCTTCTGTATCCCTGGGATCTTTTCATAGGGTATTTCGATCCCAAGGTCTCCCCTTGCAACCATTATCCCGTATACATGTTCGAGAATCTCATCTATATTATTGACCCCTTCTTCATTTTCTATTTTGGCAATAATCTTTACCGGACTTCCATGCTCATCCAGAAGAGCCTGAACATCAATCACATCCTGCTTTGTCCTAACAAAAGAGTGGGCAATGAAATCGACATCGTTTTCCACTGCCATTTTTATGAACCGCCTGTCTTTTTCTGTAAGTGAAGGCAGGCAGATCTTAACGCCCGGGATATTTACGCTTTTTCTTGATCCAAGCGTACCTCCGTCCTCCACGATGCATTCCAGAAAGCTTCCCTCGCGTCTCACCGCTCTGAGCGCAATATCACCGTCGTCAATAAGGATTTCCGATCCTTCAGGCACGTCGTTCACAAAATTTACATACGATACGTTGACAAGGGCGGCAGTCGACTTCTCTCCCGGATTTCCGGCCATCATCACCTTATCTCCCTTCAGAAGTTCAACAGGAGCATCGCATACAGTGGTTCTGATCTCCGGGCCTTTTGTATCTATAAGAACTCCTATCCTGTCGGAGACGCTGCGGGTATTCCTTATTATCTTAAGAGCTCCTTCAATATCGAGGTGGGCCGAATTGATCCTTACCACATCCATGCCGGCGTGGTAAAGCTCTGAGATAAACTCCGTATCGCACCTCTTGTCGGAAATCGTTGCTACTATTTTGGTTCTTTTTCTTCTCATCACCTGTTTATTAAATACCTGTAATCTCTTTCAGAGCTTCAATGGCCAGTCTGTATCCGTCAAGGCCAAGGCCCACGATGCTGCCGGCACAGTATCTGCCCACGAGGCTGTTGTGCCTGAATTCTTCCCTTGCCGCAACGTTGGTTATATGAACCTCGATAACCGGGCTCCTGACGGCTGCCACTGCATCGGCTATGGCAACAGAGGTATGGGTGTAAGCCCCGGGATTGATTACGATCCCGTCGTATGTAAAGCCGGTCTCGTGAATTTTATCAATGATCTCCCCCTCGATATTCGACTGGAAATAATCGATGATAAGATCAGGAAAACGTTTTCTGAGAAGAATCAGCCGCTCCTCAAAGGATTCGTTTCCGTACTTGCCTGGTTCCCGTTTCCCCAGGAGATTAAGATTTGGTCCGTTGATTATCTGGATTTTCATACCGCCAACTCAGTATTTACAAAGTGTAAAAATAACTAAAATATCGGAGGATCAGAACTGCGCTTCTGCTTTACTTTGTATTACCTTGCAGGGACAACTGATCAATATTAAAATGAACCTCACCTGGCGAACAGCATCAAAGAACTTTGAGAACTATTTAAGGCTCGAGAAATCGTTGTCTGAGAACAGTATCAAAGCTTACCTTAATGATATCCGCAAGCTTGAGGAATTTGACTTGGATAGCGGCAGGCAACTCGGACCTGCATTACTTACGTATCACGATCTCAGGGAGTTTATCAGCAGGGACGGGTCGGACGTGATAAGTTCCCGGACACAGTCGCGGCTCATATCGGGCATCAGGGCATTTTACAGGTTTTTGCTTATCGACGGTGAGATCGGGGAAAATCCTTCATCCCTTCTTGAGTCTCCCCGTCTTGGTCTGAAACTACCCAATGTACTCAGCATCGAGGAGATAAACCGGATTGTGGAAGCTATTGATCTGAGCAGGCCCGACGGGCACAGGAACAAAGCGATCATCGAAACGCTCTATGGTTGCGGCTTGAGAGTTACGGAACTCGTCAGCCTGAGGCTTACCGACATTCATTTTGGTGAAGGTTTTGTAAGCGTAACGGGAAAGGGAAATAAACAAAGGCTTGTTCCAATCGGACGGAAGGCGCTTAAGGAAATAAAACTATACACTATCGACAGGAACAGGCTTCCGGTGATACATGATGAGAATATTGTGTTTCTCAACCGCCGCGGAAGGAAGCTTACCAGAGCAATGATATTCAATATTGCCCGCGATCTGGCAGGCAGGGCGGGTATTATGAGAAAGATAAGTCCCCACACTTTCCGTCATTCTTTTGCGACTCATCTGATCGAAGCAGGAGCCGACCTGAGAGCGGTTCAGGAAATGCTTGGTCATGAGTCGATAATGACGACTGAGATCTACACCCATATCGACAGGAGTTTTCTCCGCGACACCCTTATCATGTTTCATCCCAGGTCATGATTTTCTCAGGCTATTCAGAAATTCAATTTTTAATATTAACTTTGCACCTTAATTTTTCCGGATCAATTAATTAAGTTCATCATAAATCATTAAAGTATGTCGAAAGTAAAAAGAGTTTATTCCTTTGGCAATAAAACTGCAGAGGGTAAAGCAGATATGAAGAATCTACTTGGCGGCAAGGGAGCGAATCTCGCCGAGATGTGTCTCCTGGGACTGCCTGTTCCAGCCGGTTTCACAATCACGACCGATGCCTGCATGGAGTATTATGACAACGATTGCACTCTTCCCAAGGAACTGATGCCTGAAGTTTGGGAAGCTATGAAGCTGACGGAAAAGACGATGGGAATGAAGTACGGGGATCCGGAAAATGCACTTCTTGTTTCATGCCGCTCGGGCGCCCGCAAATCGATGCCTGGTATGATGGATACGGTTCTCAACATCGGACTTTGCACCGCAACCATTCCCGGCTTCCTCAAGAAGACGAATAACCCCCGTTTTGTATGGGATTCATATCGCCGTCTCATCATGATGTACGCTGATGTCGTTATGGAAAAAGCAGAAGGTATCGAGGCTGCAGAGGGCAAGGGTATCCGTAAGCAGCTCGACGAAATGCTTGATGAGTTCAAGAAGAGTAAAGGCTACACTTCAGACACCGACATCACTGCAGAAGAACTTAAGGACCTTGCAGAAAAATTCAAGAAGAAAGTAAAGCAGGTGCTTGGCAAACCTTTCCCGGATGATGCAAAGGAACAGCTTGAAGGAAGTATCAAGGCTGTTTTCAAAAGCTGGAACGGGAAGAAAGCCGTTTCCTACCGTCGTATTGAAGGTATTCCTGACAATTGGGGAACTGCTGTTAACGTTCAGGCTATGGTATTCGGCAACATGGGCAATTCATCTGCCACTGGTGTTGCTTTCACCCGTAACCCTGCCACCGGCGAAAACCTTTTCTATGGAGAATGGTTGGTAAATGCCCAGGGAGAAGATGTTGTTGCAGGTATCCGTACTCCCAGCCCTCTCAACGATGCCACCAAGAATGAGCAGAACAAGCATCTGCACAGCATGGAAGAAACAATGCCGAAGACCTACAAGGAACTGGTTGACATCCGGAACATCCTGGAGAAGTCATTCCACGACATGCTCGATATAGAATTCACCATTCAGGAGAACAAGCTTTTCATGCTTCAGTGCCGTGTTGGTAAAAGGACCGGTACAGCTGCCGTCAATATGGCTATGGATATGCTGAAGGAAAAGCTCATCGATGAGAAGACAGCCGTTCTGCGTGTTGATGCAGCCCAGCTTGATGAACTTCTTCACCCGATCTGTGATCCGGAAGCCGAGAAGAAAGTTAAAACCATTGCAAAAGGGCTTCCTGCCGGACCAGGCGCCGCTGTCGGCAAAATAGTTTTCACTGCTGAAGATGCAGTTGCATGGACGCGTAAGGGACAAGACGTCATCATGGTCCGTGAAGAGACCAACCCGGAGGACGTTGAAGGTATGAGAGCTGCAGTAGGTATCCTTACCGCACGCGGTGGCATGACCTCACACGCTGCTCTTGTTGCACGCGGCTGGGGAAAATGTTGCGTTGTGGGAGCAGGCGCTCTCCACGTTGATGCCGGAAGCAAGAAGATCAAGGTTGCAGGAACTGATGTAGTCCTCAAGGAAGGTGATGTTATAACCATCAACGGAACAAAGGGTAATGTTTACCAGGGATCCGTTAAACTGATGGATGCTTCAGAGAATCCCCGTTTCCAGGCATTCATGAAGATAGTAGACAAATACCGCGCTATGGGAGTTCGTGCCAACGCTGACACCGCAGAGGATGCAAAAGTAGCACGTGATTTCGGCGCTGAAGGTATTGGACTTTTCCGTGTTGAACACATGTTCTATGGCAAAGGTTCCGAACAGCCTCTGTTCCTTCTCCGTAAGATGATCCTCAGCTCAACCGAAGCTGAACGCCGTCAGGCTCTCGGAGAACTCTCAAAATATGTAAAGAAGGATATGAAAGCCACTCTCGAAGCCATGGACGGACTTCCTGTTACTTTCAGGCTTATCGATCCCCCTCTTCATGAGTTTGTTCCCCAGTCGGCTGAAAAGCAGGCTGAACTTGCAAAGGCTCTTGGTATTAAGAAATCAGACGTTGTGAAACGCGGAGAAGCTCTTCACGAATCCAACCCGATGATGGGTCATCGCGGCGTACGTCTTGGCATTACCTACCCTGAAGTAACAGAAATGCAGGTACGTGCAATGTTTGAAGCTACTGCCGAACTGCTTAAGGAAAAGAAAAATCCGAAACCTGAACTTATGGTGCCGGTGACCTGTGATGTTTCAGAACTTACTGTTACCAGGAAAGTTTTTGACGCTATTTATGCTGAAGTTCTTAAGAAATCAGGACTCAAGAAAATCGATTGCAAATACGGAACCATGATCGAGATCCCGAGGGCAACCCTGCTTTCAGACAAAATGGCAGAATCAGCCGAGTTCTTCTCATTTGGCACCAACGACCTCACCCAGATGACATTCGGCTTCAGCCGTGACGACATAGGCGGTTTCCTCCACGATTATCTCGACAAGAAGATGCTTGCATCCGATCCGTTCCAGACAATCGATCAGGAAGGTGTAGGTCAGCTCATAACCATGTCGGTCCAGAAAGGACGTGCCACAAGGCCCGACCTGAAGATCGGTATCTGCGGCGAACAGGGCGGCGACCCTGCTTCGGTAGAGTTCTGTTTCAAGAACGGACTTACCTATGTCAGCTGCAGCCCGTTCAGAGTACCTATCGCAAGGCTTGCCGCAGCGCAGTCATCAATCAAATACGGTAAGTAAAAGATATCTCTTTAACACTTAAAAGGGCATCAGTGATGCCCTTTTTTGTTTTTAAATATTATTAATACATTTGAATTCACTTTACTATTAACACATCGCGATATGGTATCCGCCATTGATCTTGAAAAATACGGAATAAAGAATATTCAGGAGATAGTCTATAATCCGTCATATAATGATCTCTTTGCTGAAGAGACAAAACCAGGACTCACCGGTTTTGAAAAAGGTATAATTACCAGGACCGGAGCAATAGCTGTCGACACCGGAATTTTCACAGGCCGATCGCCAAACGATAAGTACATTGTTCTCGACGACACAACCCGTGATACGGTATGGTGGAAATCAGAAAAAGCCAAGGTATCCGACAACAAGCCGATCAGCACGGAGATATGGGACCATTGCAGGAAGCTGGCGGTTAAGCAGCTTTCCGGAAAGAGGATCTTTGTGGTAGACTGTTTCTGCGGAGCCAACGCCAACACCAGGCTTGCAGTCAGATTCGTGGTTGAAGTTGCCTGGCAGGCCCACTTTGTCAAAAACATGTTTATCAGGCCGGATGAGGCTGAACTGGAAGACTTCCAACCCGGCTTCGTGGTTCTGATGGCATCCAAGACTACCAATCCCGACTGGAAAAAGCAGGGGCTCCATTCCGAGAACTTTGTTTTCTTCAATCTCTCATCAGGGATGGCTGTAATCGGCGGCACCTGGTACGGAGGAGAGATGAAGAAAGGGCTTTTTTCCGTGATGAACTACCACCTCCCTCTTAAAGGGATAGCCTCAATGCATTGTTCGGCCAATGTAGGTAAAAAAGGAGATGTAGCGATATTCTTCGGGCTTTCAGGGACCGGAAAGACTACCCTTTCCACCGATCCGGAAAGGGCTCTTATCGGCGACGACGAGCATGGCTGGGATGACGACGGGATCTTCAACTTCGAAGGAGGATGCTATGCAAAATGCATCAACCTCAGCAGGAAGAACGAACCCGATATCTACAACGCCATCCGCAGGGATGCACTGCTCGAGAACCTGGTTGTACTTTCCGATGGTACAATCGATTTTGCCAGCGACTCAAAGACAGAAAACACAAGGGTATCCTACCCCATATACCATATAAATAATATAGTAAAGCCCGTTTCAAAAGGAGGCCATGCAAAAAAGGTAATCTTTCTGACTGCAGACACATTCGGGGTTTTGCCCCCTGTCAGCCTCCTCACTGAAGAACAAACAAAATACTATTTTCTCAGCGGCTACACGGCTAAGGTTGCCGGTACCGAGCGGGGCATAGTTGAACCCGTTCCCTCATTTTCAGCCTGTTTCGGAGCTGCCTTCCTCCTGCTCGATCCAATTATCTATGCCAACGAGCTCACCAGAAAAATGAAACTGCACGGAGCCGAGGCGTGGCTGGTAAACACTGGCTGGACAGGAGGACCGTACGGCATCGGATCGAGGATCGACCTTCCCACAACCAGGCTTATAATAAATGCCATCCTCGACGATTCAATAAGAAAGTCGGAGTTTAAGACACTACCGGTTTTCAAGCTTAAGATACCCGACAGTCTGGAAGGAGTCAGGGACGGACTGCTCGATCCCTCGGAAGCATGGGAATCGGCTGTTAAATGGCGTATTGCAGCAACCGACCTTGCCCTGAAATTCATTAACAACTTCAGCAAGTTCTCATCCAGCGAGGAAACCGCAGCCCTTGCCGACTCCGGACCTTCTCTCTGAAACTTTAAAGTTTTAACGTCGTAACACATTGATGTTCTCAAACCTTAACGCCTTACCCATGAATATCCCCGTTCTCATTCTTGTTATCGTTCTTGCCTACCTCCTCGGATCGATAGCTACTGCGGTATGGGTGGGTAAGATATTTCACGGGACCGATGTCAGGGAACATGGGAGCGGAAATGCCGGAGCGACAAACGTGATAAGGGTTCTCGGATGGAAGACCGGCGTGCCTGTTTTGCTGATTGATGTGCTCAAAGGATGGGTTGCCGCCATGCTGCCGGTTTTTCTGAATATGGCTGACGATGGTAGTGCCCTGCTTACGAATTACCAGATCATTGCCGGGCTGGCAGCTGTTGCAGGACATATTTATCCGGTTTTTGCGGGCTTCCACGGAGGGAAAGGTGTTGCAACCATCTTCGGAGTTCTTCTTGCAATTAATCCCCTTGTTACCATTTCGTGCTTCGGAGTGTTCCTGTGCGTATTATTGATTTCAGGATATGCCTCCCTCGGATCGATGACAGCCGGGATCTCTTTCCCCGTTTTGCTTTTCTTTTTTTTCGAAACCCCTTCGGTCTGGCTGAAGGTGTTTTCGGTATTAGTGGCTGTTGCTCTTCTGATTACTCACAGGCATAACATCATCCGGCTTATAAAAGGGAAAGAATCCAGGCTTATAAAACCACTGGCGCGGAAAACAAAATGAACTGAACGATTCAGGTCGTCTGCCCGGATCAATACTGCTCCAGGAGCTGAATCCTTTTCTCTATGGGAGGATGGGTGGCAAAGAGGTTGGCAAATGAAAAGGATGCTTTCTTTTCCGGTTCGCCGGGATTATCTATAAACATCTGTGCCACATCCTTACGCTTCACAGCTTCGATCACCGGATCTGCGGAGATCTTCCTCAGAGCTGAAGCAAGTGAAAGAGGTCTCCTTGTGAGTTCTGCCGATCCTGCGTCGGCGAGGAACTCACGTTTTCTCGAAAGGGCAAACCTGAAAAGTGAGGCCAGCAAGTATCCGACGAATGCCAGGAACAGGGCGACAAAGATGCCTGCCCCTTCCTTCTTGCCCCGTCCCAGGCTGCCAAAGCGAAGCGACCTGAAAAGCATCTCGGTGATAAAAGCGAATATGCCTACAAAGACTATGGATATGATAAGAAGTCTTACGTCCCTGTTTCGGATATGCGTAAGTTCATGTGCTATTACAGCTTCAAGCTCGTCATCCCCGAGTTTGTCTATTATGCCTCTCGACAACGATATAGTGTAGGTTTTCTCGTTTATTCCGCTTGCAAATGCATTCAGCGAATCATCTTCTATTATGTTGACCCGGGGCATCTTCATGCCTGTGGATATGCACAGGTTCTCAACCAGGTTGTAGACTCTCTT
>JAKLIJ010000037.1 GCA_022709665.1 Bacteroidota bacterium | reverse complement strand
GGCGAAATCCAATCACAAAATGACAAGGATAAGGGGACTCGTGGGAGGAGTCCATCCGGCATACCAGAACAATGGAGTGGAATCGGCTATCTTCCTTAACCTTTACAAAAAACTCAGGTATAAACCCTGGTACAGGGAACTTGAACTGTCATGGGTGGGAGATTTCAACCCCAAAATGATAGCTATTTATGAAGCCCTGGGAGGGAAAAGGGCCAAAACACATATCACATTCCGCTATCTGATCAACGAAAATGCTGAATTCATCAGGTACAAGGATGAAATGCTGCTCTATGGGAAACAGGAAACCGACTCCGGGAAAAGCTGATAATTATTTTTTATTCAGTTTTGGTTTTCAAATAAACTTCATTAATTTTGCAAACCCTAAATAAGGGATATTTTTAACATTAAGGAATAAAACATCAGAGCAATGAAACAGGGTATACATCCGAAGAATTACAGACTGGTAGTTTTTCAGGACATGTCAAACGGACATACATTCATTACCAGGTCGACAGCCCCTTCCAGGGAAACAGTTAAGTGGGAAGACGGCAATGAATATCCGCTTATCAAACTCGAAATCTCAAATACTTCCCATCCTTTTTACACCGGCAAAATGAAGCTTGTTGATACCGCAGGAAGGGTAGACAAATTCATGAACCGTTACAAGGATCACGTGGGCAGAAAGAAATAAACCGACTTTTTCATAATGATCCCGGGCTTAAACGACCGGGATTTTTTTTGCACTATGAAATCGCGGTCATTTTTATGGCATGATGATTGCACAATCCCCGGCCGGCGCCTTAGTTAAAAATTATATGTAAATTTGACAGTTCTCAATCGACTGATGGAAAAGAAATTCAGAAAACCCGCCCGCGAACTGCTGCTGCCCGACATTCTTGACGGAGAGGGAGATATTGTTCCGATCCTTGCCGACGGCGAAGACGGTGACCTGGAGGACATTGATGTTCCTGATTCAATACCAATCCTGTCGCTCCGAAACACCGTTCTCTTCCCGGGTGTGGTGCTCCCCATATCCATCGGACGGCCAAGATCGGTTCAGCTTATCAAGGAAGCCTACCGCACCGACAAAATTGTTGGTACAGTTGCCCAGAAGGATCCCGAAACCGAAAACCCTTCCTTCGACCAGCTTCATAATATCGGGACCATCGGACAGATTGTTAAGCTGCTCGAAATGCCCGACGGCTCGACCACCGCAATCATTCAGGGCCGGAAGAGAATGGTGCTCAATGAGCTTATCACGGATGATCCCTACTTCATAGCCCGCGTCAGAACCATCCCTGAGATAAAGCCTGAATCGCTCAACAAGGATTTTGACGCAATTGTAGGATCGCTCAAGGACCTGTCGCTCAAAATAATCAAGATAAATCCCAACATAAGCCCCGAGGCTTCATTTGCTATCAAGAATATAGAGAACAGTACTTACCTTATCAATTTCATCTGTTCCAATACTGATATCAAGATCCAGGATAAACAGAAGCTTCTCGAAATAAACAGCCTGAGAGACAGGGGATATTCGCTTCTGGAGCACCTTGTTCAGGAAATTCAGCTCCTTGAACTGAAGAATGAACTTCAGTCGAAGGTCAAAAGCGATCTCGACCAGCAGCAGCGTGAATTCCTTCTTCATCAGCAGATGAAAACCATCCAGAATGAACTGGGTGGAAATCCGGTTGAAAAGGAAATAGAGGAATTCAGGATTAAGGCAGAAACTAAACTCTGGTCGGAAACCGTTGCAAAAACCTTCGAGAGAGAACTCGGAAAACTTAGCAGACTGAATCCCGCAGCAGCCGAATACTCCGTTCAGGTAAACTATATCCAGACACTCCTCGATCTTCCCTGGGGACACTGCACTGAAGATAATCTCGATCTTAATAATGCCCGTAGAGTGCTCGACGAAGACCATTTCGGGCTCGAAGAGGTAAAGGAAAGAATACTCGAACACCTGGCGGTGCTCAAACTCAAGGGCGACCTTAAATCTCCTATCCTCTGCCTTTACGGCCCTCCAGGAGTAGGTAAGACCTCTCTTGGAAAATCAGTGGCCAAGGCGCTTGACAGGAAATATGTCAGAATGTCACTCGGCGGACTTCATGATGAAGCAGAGATCAGAGGCCACAGAAAAACCTATATAGGCGCAATGCCCGGACGCATAGTTCAGAACCTTAAAAGAGCCGGATCATCCAACCCGGTTTTTATTCTGGATGAGATAGACAAGGTAGGACAGGACTTCAGGGGCGATCCTTCCTCTGCTCTTCTTGAAGTGCTCGATCCTGAACAAAACAGCACTTTCTTCGACAATTTCATTGAAATGGAGTACGACCTTTCAAAAGTCCTCTTCATTGCTACAGCCAACACCCTTTCAACCGTCAGCCCCGCTCTCAGGGACAGGATGGAACTGATTGAAATCACTGGTTACCTGGTTGAGGAAAAACTCGAAATAGCACGACAGCACCTGCTCCCCCGACAGCTCGAAAACCATGGGGTAAAAGCCGATCAGCTGATTATCGGCAACAGGGTTATGGAAACCATAATAGATAAATACACCCGGGAATCGGGAGTCAGGGAACTCGACAAGAAACTGGCTAAGATAGTAAGGGTTACAGCAAAAAACATTGCCTCGGAAACCAGTTACAACCCGGAACTGTCGGATGAGATGCTTACAAAACTGCTCGGTCCTCCTAAATACATCCGCGACCTGTATGCCGGAAACGACCAGGCCGGCGTTGTGACAGGCCTTGCCTGGACTGCTTCGGGAGGTGAGATACTGTTTGTCGAGACCAGCCTCAGCAAAGGCTCAGGAAAACTGACACTTACGGGAAACCTCGGCGAAGTGATGAAGGAATCGGCAGTGATCGCCCTGGAATACCTGAAAGCAAATGCTGAAGTACTCGACCTGCCCGATAATTTTTCTGAAAAGTGGAACATTCATATCCATGTGCCGGAAGGCGCTATCCCCAAGGATGGCCCGTCGGCAGGAATAACCATGGCAGCTTCCATAGCTTCAGCTTTCACCCAGCGCAAAGTGAAGAAATACCTTGCCATGACCGGCGAGATCACTCTGAGGGGAAAAGTACTTCCCGTGGGAGGAATTAAGGAGAAAATACTTGCTGCCAAACGATCCAGTATAAAGGAAATAGTGCTGTCGGAAGATAACAGGAAAGATGTCGGGAGTATCCTGCCTGTATATATCGACGGACTTAAGTTCCACTATGTAGATACGATAATGGAAGCGCTCAACCTTACGCTTCTCAGACAGAAAGTAAAAAACCCAAGGAAAATTTCATTCGAATGAAACGTATTGCCGTCTTTCCGGGATCCTTCGATCCTTTAACAATCGGACATGAAGGAATTGTAAGAAGAGCTCTCGTTCTCTTCGATGATATAATTATCGCCGTGGGCGCTAACGCCCTCAAAAAGAGCTATTACTCTCTTGAAACAAGAAAAGAAATGATTTCCAGGGTTTTCAGGGATGAACCCAGGATAACTGTTGATCATTACGAAGGACTTACGGTAGATTACTGCAGGGCTAAAGGAGCCCGTTACCTGCTCAGGGGATTAAGGACCGCCGCCGACTTCGAGTTCGAAAGAGCTATTGCTCAGGTCAACCGGACGATAATGCCTGAGGTCGAAACAGTCTTCCTTCTTACCGTACCTGAACATGCCTCGGTGAATTCCACTATTGTCCGCGACATCATAAGAAGCGGGGGAGATGCGTCATTATTTGTGCCGGCTGCAATCAACATTAAAGATTACAAGGGGGAGGACCTTTAATTCCCCGCATCGGATACAAGTCCGGAATCCTTAAAGGGTGAAGTGAATTCAGGTCCTGAGAACCGATGAATTTATAAGATCCATCAGCGAAAGCCAGGCGGTCGATTTGATGATGCTCAGCTCTTCGGGGGACAGCCATTCAACCCTGGTAATACCTTCCTCAAGTTCAGGCTCCGTTACCATAGTTCCGTCATAATCCATCAGAAACCAGCTTGTCTTTTTCAGGTACGAGATGCCTTCCCAGCTGTAGGTGTGGTAGCTCGGCTCAAGGGGTTTCACAATCCTGTGCCCCCGGATACCACATTCCTCCGAAACTTCCCTTAAAGCACAGGCTTCCGGCTCTTCGCCCGGTTCCACATGACCTTTCGGCAGATCGAGTTTCCCCTTCTTTTCAATGAAAAGATATTTTCCTGAGCTGTGCCTTACCAGTCCGCCGGCAGCTCCAACCTCGGTGAAGTAGATCCTGAACATCTTCCATATATGGGTTATGTTCGGGCCGTATATGTTAACAGAGTTGATTGACGTGTCGGATTGAAATTCGGTTATCAGCTTATAAAGTTCCTTCGTCGCGTAAAACTTATGGAATAAGGAGTATTTTTGTAGCCGGTCAGGTTCCGGGCTGATCAAAATGAACCGGTTCTCAAAATGAACTTTATACATCGCTCAATGGATAAAAGTGCTAAAAAGATCGCCGAATATCTGTTACAAATTAAAGCAATAAAATTGCAACCGTCAAATCCTTTTACTTGGGCTTCAGGATGGAAATCCCCGATTTACTGCGATAACCGCCGTACTCTTTCTTTCCCCGAAGTAAGATCCTACATAAGGGATTCCTTTGCCGAAACTATAAAATTGCACTATCCTGCAGCAGAACTTGTTGCCGGTGTCGCTACGGGAGCCATTGCCCACGGAGCCCTCGTTGCTGAAAAGCTCGGCATGCCCTTTATTTATGTCAGGTCGGAGGCAAAGGAACACGGACTCGGAAACCAGATAGAAGGATTCTTTGAAAAAGATCAGAAGGTGGTAGTCATTGAGGATCTTATTTCAACCGGGGGAAGCAGCCTTGGCGCCGTGAAAGCCCTGAGGGAAGCAGGTTGTAAGGTGCTTGGCATGGCTGCAATTTTTACCTACGAATTCTCCCGGGCCGCTGACGGATTCAGGGAAAACGGCTGCGAACTTCATACACTCAGCAACTATTCGACACTGATCTCAACAGCGCTGGAAACAGGCTATATTACGGATGATGACGTTGCTGCACTAAAAAAATGGAGGCTCGATCCGTCAGGATGGGGCAGATAAACATGGCATCAGTTTCAACCTTCGAAAGCCGCAAAGGCAGCCTTTCCTGTTCTCCTTCCGAGGTTTATGATTTCGTGACCGATATCAGGAACTTAAGACAGTTTGTTCCTGAAAATGTTGTAGAGGATCTTGTAATTGAAGAGGATACTTGCAGATTTCGGGTTCCGTCAATAGGAAATGTTTTCATAAGTCTTTCAGAAAAGGTTCCGGTGGAAAAAGTAGTTTACAACGGTAATGCCCTGGAGTCGAACGATTTCTCACTGGTGCTCGACATCATGGAGACAAATAATGGAAAGGCCGGGGTTATTGTAAAACTTGCTGCTCATCTTAACCCCTTTCTGAAGATGATGGCATCAGGTCCTGTTTCAGATTTTCTTGAAAAGCTGATACTGGAAATGGAAAGGTTCAACGACTGGAAAAAGAAAACCTGACAACGGCAGCTGCTGTCTTTTCAGGGATTTTGTCAAATGAATTCGATTTCCTTGAAACTGAACTCCCTCGTCTTACCGGTACGGTCTTCAACCATCAGACATCCTGTCTGGCCCACTGCCACAATCCTTCCCGTAAACATGCCTTCCCCTGTCCTGTACTCATGCCACTCTCCAAACCTGAAAAGAGACGCCCGATAGTCGCCCCTTATCTGATCACGATCGCCTGTGATCAGTGTCTTGTACCTTACGTCGAGGCAACTTAAAAGCTCCGGGAGGCATACAGAGATGTCATATTCTTTTCCCGTAACCATCCTGAGGGAAACCGGATTAGGGATACGGTCGGGAAAAACGATCTGATTGATATTCAAGCCAATGCCTGCTACAGTACTGCTTATCGCATTTCCAGTTATTGAATTCTCAATAAGAATGCCTGCAATTTTGTCATTCCCTGCGTATATGTCGTTAGGCCATTTTATTTTGCATCCGGAGATGTGCCCTGAAAGATAGTCGCTTATACCCAGGGAAATGAATTGAGCTATAATGAACTGCTCAGCCGGATCAACCATGTCGGGGAAAAGTATGATGCTGAATAACAGGTTCTTTCCATCCTCGCTTTCCCAACGGTTGCCCTGCTGCCCTTTACCGGCCGACTGAAAGCCCGCACGAATTACCATGCCCTCGCGCGCTCTGCCCGATCTCAGATATTCCGAGGCTGTCGTATTCGTGGATACGGCGTCTTTCAAAAAGATAATCTCCGATCCTATTATCATTTCACGTCCTTTCCCGAAGGCCTTCTGTCAAATTTACCGGAAACGGCAGTTAATCCGGCAGTGGCACTGTTATTGCACATTATGAATGAAAGCTACAAAAATACAGATAAAAGTTTGTACTTTTGCAACTTGATGTTTAACAGAACTCTTTGATGAAGAAAAGACAGGACGGGACAGATGTGCTCCTGGAGTCAATAATAAAAGGTATTTTTGAGAAGCAGGGTAAGGATGTTCTTAAAATTGACCTGAGAAAACTGGATAACCGGATAGCCGATTATTTCATTGTTTGCCATGGATCATCTGTAAGCCAGGTCGATGCAATATGCGACTCTGTTGAAGATACCGTTATCCGCGGCGCTGGAGAAAAACCTCTCCATGTCGAAGGTCTTGAAAACTGCTTCTGGGTTCTTCTTGATTTTGGAAATGTTGTTGTTCACATATTCCAGGAAGAGTACAGGAATTTTTACAACCTTGAATCTTTGTGGGCCGATGCTTCAATGGAAGCAGTGAGGGATAAAATAAGCTAAGAATTTCATTTATGGCCGAAAACGAAAATAAAGACAAAGGTCCGGTAAAGCCACCGGAGCCAAATCTGAAGCCAAAATTCAATTCGAACTGGATTTTTGCCATTCTGATTGTCTCATTCCTTGCAATCAACCTTTTTTACGGAGGCAAGACAACCCCAAAACTTCAGACCAGGGAGCTGAAGGAAATGATCGCCAATAAGGAGATAGAAAGAATAATTCTTGTAAACAAGGAATTTGCAGAGATCTATCTTAAAAAAGAGGTTGTCGAGTCGGGCAAATACCCTGATATTCAGAAACCAGGTAACGGTAGATTGGGTTTCGGAGTGCCGAAGCCGCATTATACCCATAACATTGGCGACCTTGCCACATTCGAGGAATTCCTTCAGACTGAACAGAAAAACTCGGGTTACCAGGACGGAGAGGTTATATATCCTGAAACCGAGACACGACATAACTATTTGGGAGAGATACTCGGCTGGACATTACCTTTTGTGCTGCTTATTTTCCTGTGGCTCTTCATGATGAGACGTATGGCAGGCGGCGCCGGAGGAGGAGCAGGAGGGATTTTCAGTGTAGGCAAATCAAAGGCCCAGATCTTCGACAAGGAATCGAATGTAAAGATCAATTTCAGCGATGTGGCAGGCCTGGAGGAAGCCAAGACCGAAGTGATGGAGATTGTCGATTTCCTCAAAAATCCTAAGAAATATACGGCGCTTGGAGGTAAGATCCCTAAGGGAGCTCTCCTGATTGGTCCTCCCGGAACAGGCAAGACTCTTCTGGCCAAAGCCGTTGCAGGTGAAGCAAACGTGCCCTTCTTCTCAATATCAGGTTCAGATTTTGTGGAGATGTTCGTCGGCGTGGGAGCGTCAAGAGTAAGGGACCTCTTCAAACAGGCAAAGGAAAAGGCCCCCTGTATTGTGTTTATTGATGAGATTGACGCAGTCGGCAGGGCAAGGGGTAAAAATGTTAACTTCGGATCGAACGACGAAAGAGAGAATACACTGAACCAGCTCCTTACTGAGATGGACGGTTTCGGAACAAACATGGGAGTGATCATCCTTGCGGCAACCAACAGAGCCGACATCCTCGACAGGGCGCTTCTCAGGGCAGGAAGGTTCGACCGGCAGATCCACGTTGAACTGCCTGAACTGACCGAGAGGGAAGCTATCTTCAAGGTACATCTCCGTCCTATCAAACTTGAAAAGGGTTTTGACGTGGCTTTCCTGGCGAAACAGACACCTGGCTTCTCGGGAGCAGATATCGCTAATGTTTGCAATGAAGCTGCCCTTATTGCAGCCAGAAAAAACAAGAATATAGTCGAGAAACAGGATTTCCTTGATGCCATCGACAGAATAGTGGGAGGCCTCGAACGCAAGAGCAAAATCATTTCGATGGATGAGAAGAAAACCATAGCATACCATGAGGCCGGACACGCTACCGTAAGCTGGCTGCTCGAACACGCGAGCCCGCTTGTGAAAGTTACCATAATACCCCGGGGAAGAGCTCTCGGAGCAGCCTGGTACCTCCCCGAGGAAAGACAGATAACAACCAGTGAACAACTGCTCGATGAAATGGCTTACGCCCTTGGCGGAAGAGCCGCTGAACAACTGATGTTCGGAAAGATTTCTACCGGAGCCCTTAACGACCTCGAAAAAGTAACAAAACAGGCCTATGCAATGGTCTCCTACTTCGGAATGAGCGACAAGATAGGCAATATAAGCTTCTACGACTCATCGGGACAGTCGGATTACGGTTTTACAAAACCCTACAGTGAAAAAACTGCAGAACTTATTGACCGCGAAGCAAAACAGATAATCAGCGATTCGTTCGACAGAGCTACCGAAGTTCTGAAACACCATAAAAAGGGACTGACGGAACTTGCTGAACTGCTTCTCGAAAAAGAGGTTATCTTCAGCGAGGACCTTGAAAGGATCTTCGGCAGAAGAAGGGCAGATATCATCAGGGAACAGAAGGAAAATGAAAACGGAAACAGGTTCACGGCCCAGGTTCCTTCCGCTCTTCAGGAGACAGACAGTGCTTCAGATTCAATACCCGGGGATACAGAAAGCTCCGTCCGGCAGGCAGAGGATGACACTCCTGCCAGGGAGCCTGCCTGACTGGAAAAGGAAAAAGTAAAACAGTTTAAAGCATACTGAATTGGGAAATTTCTTCACCAGGTCATTGACTGCCGTCTGGATAGTGGTTTTCATTCTGGGAGGATTCTGGCTCCATCCTGTTTCATTTTTTATCACCGGATTTCTTCTGCTTGCCGGAACCCTGTTTGAGTACTATCTTATGGCAAAAAGCACCGGGGTACGACCGCAGATCATTGCCGGAATTATCATGGGAACCGCAATGTACTCAATTGCTACTCTCGTTGCGGCGGGAATTGCCGGCATTGAGTGGTTCCTGCTTCTGGTAATACCTGCCCTGGTGATACTGGTTACCCAGCTTTACCTGAAACAGGATAAACCTTTCGATTCACTCGCACATACTTTCTTCGGGATAATGTATATCGGCATACCTTTTTCATTGTTCCCTTTTGCCGCCTTCTCAAGAACCGGTTTCGGTTCGATCCTTCCCCATCCTGAAATATTGTTTTCACCTGGCCTTGTAATCGGATTCCTTCTTCTGCTCTGGACCTACGACACGGGAGCATACCTTTGCGGCGTGGCTTTCGGGAAACACAGACTTATGGAAAGAATATCTCCAAAAAAATCGTGGGAAGGCTTTTTCGGAGGACTGATTATTACCGTTGCGGCCGCCTGGCTCCTTTCAGGGTGGTTCGGCCTGGTCAGCAGCTCCGGCTGGATCATAATAGCCCTCATAATTGCGGTTGCCGGCACCTACGGCGATCTTACAGAGTCGATGCTCAAAAGAAGTATCGGAGTGAAGGATTCAGGTTCCCTGCTTCCCGGACACGGAGGACTGCTCGACCGGTTCGACAGTACCCTGTTCGCCTTCCCACTGGTTTATCTTTTTGTAACTCTTTTTGGTTGATTGACAAGTCTTGATTAGCTTTGCGGAAATTTTTGGGGAAATGGCGATTCACAAGGAGGGATACAGGATTCTTGCTATCGGATTTGTAATTCTGGTACTGATAAATCTAATCACAGCAATTGCCTGGCCTTCCGATACTCTCCTTAAATGGATGATCCTGCTTTTCTCCCTCACATTTTATGTATTCATCCTTTTTTTCTTCAGGCTTCCCTCGAGACACCTGGAACCTGACCCCGGGCTGATCTATGCCCCTGCAGACGGCAAAGTGGTCGTTATCGAGGAAACCATCGAAAACGAATACTTCAGGGACCAACGCCTCCAGATATCAATATTCATGTCGCCGTTCAACATGCACAGCAACAGGTATCCGGTGTCGGGATCGGTGAAAATGGTAAATTACCATCCCGGCAAATACATGGTCGCATGGCACCCCAAATCATCGGAACTTAATGAAAGAAGCAGCACAGTAATAGTTACTGAAAACGGTACAGAAATACTTGTGAGGCAGATAGCCGGAGCAGTGGCCCGACGGATTGTAACCTATGCCAAACCGGGTCAGAAGGTGATCCAGGGAGGAGAACTTGGATTCATAAAATTCGGATCAAGAGTGGATATATTTCTCCCCCTTGGTACCGAAATTGAAGTGCCTATCCTGCAGCAGGTTAAGGCTAATAAAAGTATAATTGCAAAAATCTGAAAGTACATTTTCATGGGAAAAAATGACGACAGGGTAATCGACATTACCCCGGATGTGAAATGGGTGGGAATACTTGATTATGATATCACGACATTCGATATCGTGATGACAACAGAATACGGAACAACTTATAACTCCTTCTTCATCAATGCTGAAAAAAAGGCATTGATAGAAGTTGCAAAGGAAAAGTTCTGGGACGTTTATATTAAAAAGATTCAGGAAGTAACCGATCCTTCTGAAATAGAATATATAATTCTCGACCATACAGAGCCTGACCATTCGGGAAGCCTGGGCCGCCTTCTGGAACTTGCCCCTGATGCCACAGTGGTTGGAAGCGGTAATGCCATCAGATACCTCGCCGATATTGTGAACAAGCCTTTCAGATCGATGATAGTTAAAGACGGCGACACCCTCGACCTCGGAAACAAGACACTTAAATTTATCTCGGCTCCCAATCTTCACTGGCCCGATTCAATTTATACATGGCTTGTCGAGGATAAGGTCCTCTTTACCTGCGATTCGTTCGGAGCTCACTATTGTACCGAAAATATCTTCAGTGAATTAACTCCCGATTACCTGAAAGCGTTCAATTACTATTTCGATGTGATTCTTAAACCATTCAGCAGGTTCATGGTAAGGGCAATAGAGAAAATTACGCCGCTTGAACCGCTTGTCATCTGCCCTGGACACGGACCGGTCCACCGCGATACCATAAACGAAATCATAGCTCTTAGCCTTAAACTTTCAAATGATTATCTCAGGCTTACTGCCGGAGGCGATAAGAAAAGAGTGCTTGTAGCTTATGTATCGGCTTACGGATTTACCGGACAGGCAGCTGAACTTATTGCCGAAGGGATCAGATCGGAAGACGGTTTTATTACCGACGTTGCCGATATTGAACACATCGCTGCTACTGAACTCGACCTGAAAATCTCATCAGCCGACGCCATTCTCGCCGGATCACCGACAATAAACCAGAATACCCTTCTTCCCATCTATACCCTATTTGCACTTATCAACCCCCTGCGCGACAGGGGAAAGGTAGCCGGAGCTTTCGGCTCTTACGGCTGGAGCGGTGAAGCCCCTAAGATCATACTCGACAATTTCAGAAACCTTAAGCTGAAACCCTTCGACGAAACAGCAGGATTCAAATTTGCCCCGGGCGGAGATAAAAAGGAAAGCCTTATCGAATTCGGAAAGAAATTCGCCCGGAAAGTAGAAGAGGAATCTGTCAGAGAAGAGAAATGATTCGCAGGGCTCAGGGCAAAGGGCTCAGGGCACAGGGCGCAGGGCTCAGGGCACAGGGCGCAGGGCTCAGGGCACACCTTCTCCGTTTCTCATCTTCTCCCCGGCTTCTTCCTTCCGTCTTCGGTCTTCCGTCTTCGGTCTTCCGTCTTCGGTCTTTCTTCAAATCCATATCGTTTCAGGTAAAAAATTTATCGTAAAACAATAACCCGCTTATCGTTTTGGGTAAAAAAATTATCGTTATTTTCAGATTGCAGTGAAGGTACGAACTGTTCCCGCTTCACTCTGATGCTTGTTTGGGGGTAACCCCCGGAGTTTGAACAACAAAAATTTAGCAATTCCGATTTTTCTGATTAGGTTTGTATATATAAAACCCTTTGATGAAAACCTCGATCAGGACCATCCTTATTATTCTGGGCGTCATTCTTTTTGTGTTCCTGCTGTGGTATTTCCGGAGTATTGTTGTTTATGTTCTGGTTTCCGGTGTCCTTTCGTTCATGGGCCGGCCGCTGGTCGACCTGCTGAGCCGGATCAGAATAGGGAAATGGAAACTTCCCAGAGTCCTGAGCGCCTTGTTAACGCTTATTGTCATCTGGGGACTGATAGCTTTATTACTGTATATATTCATTCCGCTTATAACCAGGCAGATCAATTACCTGTCGACCATCGACGGCTCAAAGATTGTGGAGCTTATCGAGGGTCCGGTAAAGAGGATGGAGGAGATACTAACCACCCTGAACCCTGATATCTCCGGTAAGCTTTCAGTGAGCGACTACATAGCCTCTAAGGTCGAAGGAGTGCTTAACATAGAAGTAATCCAGAACTTCATGGGATCAATGGTTGGAGTCCTTGGGAATATGGCCGTGGCTGTATTCTCAATCTCTTTCATTACCTTTTTCTTCCTGAAGGACCAGCACCTTTTCTATGAATCAATACTGATGTGGATACCCGACCAGTATGTGGAAAACGTTACCAGAGCCCTAAATTCAATAAAACACCTTCTCACAAGGTACCTTATCGGAATTGTAATCCAGAGCACCTGCATCATGATACTCATTACAACCGGAATGACAATAGCAGGGATAGAATTCCAGCAGGCACTGGTGATGGGACTTATTGTTGGTACGCTTAATATCATACCTTATGTCGGCCCCTGGCTCGGATTTTTCATAGTGATGATAATGGGAATCGCCACACATATCAACCTCGACTTCCCGACCGTGGTGGTTCCGATGGTGATGTACATGATGATAGTGGTAGCCATAACACAACTTATCGACAACGTTGTCTTTCAGCCTGTCATCTTTTCCAACAGCGTAAGAGCGCATCCTCTTGAGATCTTCATAGTTGTGCTGGCAGCCGGATTTGCAGCCGGTATCCCGGGAATGCTCCTTGGAATTCCGGCTTATACTGTCCTGAGGGTTTTTGCCAGGGAATTTTTTTATGGCTTCAAAGCCATTCAGAAACTAACATCAAGCCTTGGCGATGAGGTTAAGGAAGGAGAGGAACCGACGGTTCCCGGAACACAAAGAATTTCGATTAAGAGGAAAAGAAGGACGAGACCGCGTCCGGAAAGCGGAAACCAGCAGGAGATACTATGAGTTCATTTGGTTCATTGCTTAACAGGATATTCAGGTTCTACTATGAAGGCTTCACGACAATGTCGTGGTGGGGGAAACGCATCTGGATAATACTGCTGATCAAATTGTTTGTAATATTCATCGTCCTTAAGCTGTTCTTCTTTCCCGATTTCCTGAAGAAGAACTACAAAACGGATGAGCAGCGCAGCAAACACGTTCTGGAACAATTAACAAAATAATCTTAGCCTATGTTTGAAAATGTAGACTTATCCCTTGTGAACTGGTCGCGGGCACAATTTGCCCTTACTGCCATCTACCACTGGCTTTTCGTCCCACTTACTCTCGGTCTTTCCTTTATCCTTGCAATAATGGAAACTGTTTATGTCAGGACAGGCGATGAGGAATGGAAGCGCATGACGAAATTCTGGATGACTCTTTTCGGTATCAATTTTGCCATAGGCGTGGCAACAGGGCTGATCCTCGAGTTTGAATTCGGTACCAACTGGTCGAACTATTCCTGGTTTGTAGGGGATATCTTTGGCGCTCCTCTTGCCATCGAAGGTATTCTGGCCTTCTTCCTTGAATCGACTTTTGTTGCCGTGATGTTCTTCGGCTGGAACAAGGTAAGCAAAAAAGCACACCTTGTGTCAACCTGGCTGGTGGCAGTCGGAGCCAGCCTTTCAGCATTATGGATCCTCGTCGCCAACGGCTGGATGCAAAACCCCGTTGGTATGGTATTCAATCCCGAAACTGCCAGAAACGAAATGGTGAATTTCTGGGAAGTCCTCTTTAACGAGGTGTCTGTCACCAAGTTCCTGCATTCCATCTCGTCGGGCTTCCTGCTGGGATCTATGTTCGTTGTGAGTATAAGCGCATATTACCTGCTTAAGAACCGTGAGATTCTTCTCGCAAAAAGAAGTATTCTGGTCGCAGGTATCTTTGGCTTTCTCTCATCCCTCCTTGTGGTTTACACCGGCGACATTTCGGCACGCGCCCTGGCCTCAGCACAACCTGTAAAGTTCGCTGCCTTCGAAGCGCTGTATGAAGGGAAGGAAAAAGCCGGACTTGTTGCGGTCGGACTGCTTAAGGAATCGGACAGGAAAATAGGAGAAAAGGCAGTAAATGATTTTGTATTCAGGATCGAAATACCCGGGTTCCTTTCGGTGATGACCGGAGGAAGCACAGATACCTTTGTGCCGGGGATCATCGACCTTATAAACGGAAACCCCGAAAGGGGACTGCTTTCAGTCTCAGAAAAAATGGAAAGGGGAAGGAAGGCAAGAGATCTCCTGATCGAATTCAAGGAAGCAAGGAAAAGCAACGACACTGAAAAAGCAGAAGGTATCGCTGCACTCTTCCGCGACAAAAAATTCAATGATGAGTATTTCAGGTATTTCGGCTATGCATCGCTTAACAAACCTGAAGATGCGATCCCGGGCGTGAAGGTGGCATTCTACACTTTCCACGTGATGGTGATGCTGGGAATGCTTTTCATCCTTGAATTCTTTCTTGCCATTGTTCTCCTCTTCCGCGGTACCCTGAGAAAAAACAGGTGGTTCCTCTGGCTTGTACTCTTTTCTATACTGCTCCCCTATGTAGCCGGTGAACTTGGCTGGATGCTTGCGGAAATGGGACGCCAGCCATGGATCATCCAGGACCTTATGCCGGTTACAACAGCAGTAACTAACGTAAACGTCGGTTCGGTAATAACAACCTTCATCCTGTTTGCAGTTCTGTTTACAGTGCTGCTGATTGCTGAAGTTTCTATAATGATAAGGCAGATTAAAATCGGACCAAAACATTAGGAGGACCAAGACATGACACTTATGATCTCATACAATTTTCTGCAGGCCTACTGGTGGATTATTATCTCCCTGCTTGCCAGCCTCCTGGTATTCCTTATGTTTGTCCAGGGCGGACAATCGATGATCTTTTCCCTTCCCGGAAATGAACTTCAGAAAACAATGCTGGTAAACGCTCTGGGAAGAAAATGGGAGTTCACCTTTACAACTCTTGTTACTTTCGGTGGCGCTTTCTTTGCTTCATTCCCCCTCTTTTATTCAACAAGCTTCGGAGGAGCATACTGGGTGTGGATCGCAATACTATTCAGTTTTATAATCCAGGCTATTGCCTACGAATACCGTTCCAAACCCTCCAATGTACTTGGCCGGAAAACTTTCGACATCTTTCTTTTTATTAATGGCTCACTGGGACCTTTCCTAATCGGAACAGCAGTAGCGACTTTTTTCACCGGCTCACAGTTCAGCCTAAATGAACTTAACCAGGTTCGCTGGGGTACGCCATGGCACGGACTTGAAGCCCTTCTCAGCGCAAGAAACCTGGCGCTCGGACTGGCAGTCCTCTTCCTGGCCAGGACAAACGGTCTGCTCTATATTATTAACACTGTCGATGATACCGGTCTCTTTGAAAGATCTCATGGAAAACTGGCTGTGAACGCCATTTCTTTCCTTGTGTTCTTCCTGTTCTTCGTAATAGTCCTCCTCCTCTCGGAAGGATTTGCATGCGACCGCAGTACGGGGGCAGTTACATTGGAGAAGTTCAAATACCTCCACAACCTCATCCGGATGCCGGTTGTGCTTGTAATTTTCCTTACAGGAGTGGTCAGCGTCCTTTACGGGATAGGAATTGCACTGTTCAGAGCCAGCCGGTCGGCAATCTGGTTTACGGGTTCAGGAACTATCCTGGCAGTCATGGCCCTCTTCCTTATCGCCGGCTTCAACGGCACCGCTTTCTACCCCTCAACCTCCGACCCGGAAAGCTCACTTACAATCGCCAGGGCGTCATCAAGCTTCTTTACACTTAAAACAATGATGTACGTGTCGTTCATAGTGCCTTTTGTCGTAATTTATATCTGGTACGCATGGAGAGCAATGAACCGGAAAAAAATCACAGGCGATGAAATGCAGGAAGGGGGGCATATGTACTAGACGCAGGGAAGGAAGCTGGCAGGCGGGGCGTAAGGGCATAAAGGTATAAAGACAAAAGATTGCTTCGTCCCGCTGATGCGGGACTCGCAATGACGGTGGTATAAAAGGGTTCAGGGGCTGAAGTTGAAGCGACCGGCAACCGGCAGCCAGCAACAAGTAACAAGTAACAAGTAACAAGTAATCAGTAACCAGCAATACCAGACACAAATTTTCAACCAAACTCCGAATTATGTACACATCCGAAATATTAACCTACCTTATCTGGCCGGCTTTCATTATAGTAAGCTGGTTTGCAATAAAAGCCGGTCTGAAATACTATGAGAAGAAGTTCCCTCCCGAAAGGGAAGAGAACTGAATCTTGTTCAATAGTTAACCCGGGATTATCCGGGGTTCCCTTGCCGGCTTTCCACTTACGCTGTCACCTTGAAGCGAATGGCAGGTAATGGGCTGCAAGCGACATGATTATGTAAACCGGGATAATAAGCGGAGCCGAGGCAACTCCGAGGATAAGGAGCATTGCAACAGTTACTCCTGCCATGGCAAACCTCCATTCATTGCCTTTGAAACTGAAGCCTTTGAATTTGTTGGAGAGAAGCGGGAGCCTGGTTACCATAAGAAGGGACAGCAGTACGGCATAAGCTGCCAGTGAAAAAGGTGAAGTGGTAAACGATTGCATCACAGGCGACTGTGAATATTCAGCAGCCATGACGACTGAAATAACCGCTATGGCATTTCCCGGAGAAGGCAGTCCCCGGAACACCGAAGCCTGAGTCGTGTCGACATTGAACCTGGCAAGCCTTAACCCGGCAAGGACCGGCATCAGAACGGCAGCAAACGGCAGGATTTCTGCAATGTTCTCTGAAACCCCCTGTGATCCGCCTGATGCAGCTTTGATCATTTCAAATAGTATGATGGCGGGAGCAACACCGAAGCTGACAACATCTGCAAGACTGTCAAGCTCTTTCCCCATCTCGGAGTAGGCATTAAGCAGACGGGCCGAAAAACCGTCAAGGAAATCGAAAACCATGGCAGCAACAATAAGCCATGAAGCGAGAGTAAGAGAACCGGCTGAGGCAAAGACCACAGCGATAAACCCGGCAGCCAGGTTTAAACAGGTTATGAAATTCGGTACGTGTTTCATGTAGGTAAAATCATGCAGCCGGAATGACGGCAAGCAAAATTATGATAAATTTCACATGATCGGGAGAAATTATTAGATTTGCATGATTTATTACTGTCCTGATGATCAGTTTAAAGAATATAAGGATTGCAGTGGATTTTGACGGTACCATTGTGGAACATGAATACCCGGGTATAGGCAAGGAGAAACTTTTTGCATTTCAGACGCTCAGGGAACTTGAGAAACTGGGTGCAAGACTTATCCTGTGGACCTTCAGGGCAGGGCCTGAACTTGAACAGGCAGTGGAATTCTGCAGGAAAAACGGGATTGAGTTCTATGCTGTGAACAAAAACTATCCCGAGGAAGTATATGATGAGTCAATAAGCAGGAAGATAGATGCCGATGTATTTATTGACGACAAGAACATCGGCGGTTTCCCCGGATGGAGCGAAATATGGCAGATGCTGGTTCCCTTCGATCTGCACCAGCAGGAGATGGAGAGGCAGATAGCAAACGCACGAAAGAACAGCCTGCGCCGATTATTCGGAAAAAGAGACAAACTGAATGAAGGCTGATAAAATGAGAACATTTACTGCTGTCGTTTTTGTTATTGCCGTACTCACCGCAGCATCATGCTCGAACAGGGCGGGAAATGCAGTCAAATCACTTGCGGGTTCCCCGGCAGAGGGCAACATGGAACTTCAGGCCAGTCTGATTAAAATGAAGACCCCGGCCGAAAATGAAGAATATAAGCTTCATGCCCAGGTAAAGATCTTACTCGAACCTGCAGACAATACTGTAACACCTGATTCTGTTAAAGTCTTCTTCGATGGAAAACAGATCGCCGTCCTTATATCTGCCCCCTGGGAGTGCAGCGTACCAGGCGAACTGACAGGATTTACAGGAAGGAAACCTGTAAAAGCCCTGGCCTATACCTCTGATAAAACACAGTCGGTGACCAGGTTTATAATCATCTACTCCGACTCGGCTCCGAAAAAGCTTGGTTACAGGCTTGTCAGAACCTATCCTCATGATCCCGGAGCCTTTACCCAGGGGCTTTTCTACAACGAAGGAATTCTTTATGAAGGGACAGGGCAGGAGTCGGGCTCAACACTGAGGAAAACTGAACTTGAAACAGGAAAGGTAATACAACAACATAACCTCGATCCCTCTCTCTTCGGAGAAGGCATAACCCTTTGCAACGACAGAATCTTCCAGGTGACATGGCAGAACAAGGTGGGATTTGTTTATGGAAAATCTGATTTCAGGCTGATAAACAAAATTTACTATCAGGGCGAGGGATGGGGACTAACAACTTTGGGCAACAGGATAGTGAGAAGCGATGGCAGCAATATCCTGTATTTTCATGAACCTGAAATGTTTGATGCCGTTTCCAGGATAGAGGTTTACGACCATGAAAAGAAAGTTGATCAGCTGAACGAACTCGAATATATCAATGGTGAGATCTGGGCAAATATCTG
>JAKLIJ010000036.1 GCA_022709665.1 Bacteroidota bacterium | reverse complement strand
GGTGGTGAGGATGCCCTTTACCGTCAGCTGAAGCTGACGGTAACCAGAAGAGACTAACTTGATTCTCCCCGGATCTTTCGGGTCACTCTCCCAAGGATTTATGTTACCGTTGGCTTCAGCCAACGGATAACAGCACTCCAAAATCCTTCTTACGGGGGCTTTAGCCCCCCTGCACCGTAAGGGGACTAAAGTCCCCGGATGCGGTGGTGGGGATACCCTTTACCGTCAGCTGAAGCTGACGGTAACCAGAAGAGACTAACTTGATTCTCCCCAGATCTTTCGGGTCACTCTCCCAAGGATTTATGTTACCGTTGGCTTCAGCCAACGGGGAACAGCACTCCAAAATCCTTCCGGGGGCTTTAGCCCCCCTGGACCTGGAAAATAACCAAAGCCAGCCACCAACCAGAGAATTGCAACTAATTATCTAAAAATATTAAAGCAAAAAGATGCATTTAATTAAATAATGTAATATTTTTGCCCGGTTTTCAATCAAAGACATGCAAAAAAGCACTTTACGGATCGTAGGCAATAAAGCGGTTCTCAACATTCGCGAAAGGATGTGTGAGACTCCTGATGAAATGCTGTCAGGCGAAAAATTCAGGATGGTTCTTGAACACTGTATCTGTGGCCTTAAATCGAAGGAATCACCTCTGCTTTCCATTTTTGGCGGTCAGCCGGTGGATGAGGAGACCATCGGAGATCTTGTAAAGACATTGTCACTCCTTGAAAAATATGAAAGCCAGGTTGTTCCTCATATTTATGAAAAATCCGCAGTTTTTCTCAGGGATCTTCATGTTCTCAACGGTTTTGTAGAGCATCTCTACGACTACTGGCGACATTTTGACAGGTTCATCATAAACGATTCAGAAGGCGACAGGCTCGACAAGAGGCCTTACCGGACCTTCAATGAGACCATTGAGCATCTCACTCACCTTATCAGGGGTGTTTACAGACGGATCCAGGAAAACATAACCGGAACCCGTCCCACCGTCTACAGGCAGGTCCCGGCAGGAGCCGAAATGGCTGTTATTTCTCTGCCCAGGGAGGTAAGATGGAATGATGAAAGGTACAACAAGCTCAACGGAGTTCAGCTTATCAGGCAGATCCTGATCTATCCTCCACTGGTGATCCAGCAGCCAATGAACAAGCGTACCGGCGATTTCAAAAAGATAGATCAGAACCCTGTCGACCTGGCGGATCTTAATCCGGTCGACTGGCTTTGCTTTCCTGCCAAAGTGGGGAAATACATAATACTTATCTATTTCCACCTGAATTTCTTCGAGCTTGGACTTGCACTCTGTAATCTATTCCAGCTTGCAGAGGATTCGGACCTGGAAAGGCAGCCTGATGCAGTGTTTTTGTACGGTGTGGGAGATGGAAAACTCGACAATCTTGCCTCCTACCCGACAGTCTTTTATCACGACAGGGCAAATTCGATGTTTGTGGGGGCTGTTCCCGACAGGAATGAATTCGGATATTTCGGTTACCTCAAGAAGATGACTCTCACACTGCACAATTCGCTTGTCATGGATGCCGGCAACATGCCTTTCCATGGCGCCATGGTGAGGATCCTGCTTCACGGCAACAAGGAAGCAAATATCCTTATGATGGGCGACACTGGCGCAGGCAAGTCAGAGACGCTCGAAGCATTCAGGGTACTTGGTGAAAAGCACATACGTGAACTTAAGATCATCGCCGACGATATGGGATCGATAGAGATTGACGGGGAAGGGAATCCCATCGGTTACGGAACCGAGACCGGAGCTTTTCTCAGGCTCGACGATCTGCAGCCGGGATATGCCTACGGTCATCTCGACAGATCAATAATAATGAATCCCAGCCAGACCAATGCCAGGATAGTCTTTCCCGTAACAACATACGAAACAGTTATGCGTGGACATAAGATCGATTATATACTCTACGCCAACAATTACGAGGAGGTTGACAACGATCATCCGGTAATAGAGAGACTGGATACTCCTGAGAAAGCCATGGAAGTGTTCAGAAGCGGAGCCGTAATGAGCAAGGGAACAACGACCTCAACCGGACTTGTAAATTCCTACTTTGCAAATATCTTCGGACCTCCCGAATATGTAGATCTTCATGATTCAATCGCTGAAAGATACTTCCGCACCTTCTTCAGCAAAGGAGTCTTTGTAGGTCAGATGCGGACCAGGCTGGGGATCTCCGGATATGAAACCACTGGTCCGAAGGCTGCTGCCGCTGAACTGCTCCGGATTATTGAAACCAGCAACAAGTAACAAAAAGTTGGCACTTGGCAGTTGGTAGTTGGCAGTTACGAGCTTCCCGTTCCCATCTCCCTGCGCCCTGTGCCCTGCGCCCCACATCAATATTTCTCCGGTTTTGCTTCCTTCATCATTGTATAGACCGCATCGAAAATATCTTCGGCATTTGGTTTGGAAAAGTAATCGCCGTCGGTGGTATAGGCTGGTCTGTGCTCCTTTGCCGCCAGCGTTTTCGGCGGAGAATCGAGATACTGCCATCCTCCGTGTTTTTCAAGAACTTCCTGAAGCATGTAGGCAGTAGTGCCTCCTGGTACGTCCTCATCGACGAACAGTACCCTTCCGGTTTTTCTCAGTGAACCGACAATGGTTCTGTTCCTGTCAAAAGGAACCAGTGTCTGAACATCAATAAGTTCCACCGATATGTCGTGGGCTGCAAGCTGTGAAACAGCTTCCTGGGCTACCTTAACAGTTGAGCCGTAAGTAACCAGCGTTACATCAGTACCTTCCGACAAAATTTCAGGGATGCCGAGTTCGAGCCTGAACTCACCAATGTTGTCGGGCATTTTTTCCTTCAGTCTGTATCCATTCAGAGGTTCAATCACAATGGCGGGGTCCTCCCCCTGAAGCAGGGTATTATAGAACCCGGCTGCTCTGGTCATGTCGCGGGGAGAGCAAACATATACTCCCCTGACCGAGTTAATAAGCATGCTCATAGGGGATCCTGAATGCCAGATGCCTTCCAGCCTGTGGCCACGTGTGCTTATTATAAGCGGGGCAACCATTCTTCCTGCAGTCCTGTAGTGGGTTGTGGCAAGGTCGTCGCTGAGAATCTGGAGGGCGTACATAAGATAATCGAGGTACTGTATCTCCGCAATCGGCCTCATTCCTCTCAATGCAAGACCTATTCCCTGTCCGAGTATTGTCGCTTCCCTGATCCCGGTGTCGGTTATCCGCAGTTCCCCGAATTTCTTCTGAAGACCTTCAAGCGACTGGTTCACACCTCCTATGTTCCCTGTATCCTCTCCGAAAGTGACCAGAAGGGGGTATTTTTCAAAAAGTCTGTCATAATTATCTCTAAGTATCTGTCTTCCGGGAACTTCCGGAGAGTTTTCAGAATATTTCGGCGGAACCGGCTTTACATTCAACACCGATGTCGGCATTTCATTGTAAAGAAAGGAGTTATAGCTCTGCTCCGCGTCCCTGTAGTTACGTCTGAGCCATCCCAGCATTTCCTCCTTAAGGTTATCGGATTTTGCGCAGGTTCCACAGATGTTCCTAAGGATCTTTCTGGCAGCCATAAAGTTATCCTTTCGTATAGGATTAAGAACCTTTGTGAGTTCTTCGGCTATTTCGTCTACTGCCGCTTCCTTAACCTTTTCAGCGCACCGGCATGAGCGATCGCGAATAATTTTTACAAGGGCATCCCTTTCAACCCTGATAGGATCCTGGAACATGTCCCATGCTTTTTTCCTGGCTTCCTTAGCCTCGGTTTCGGCTTCAGAAGAAATAGCATCTATCTCACCTGCGCTTGCAATTCCTTCATTGATAATCCATTCACGCATCTTTGCAATCGGATCGAATTCCTCTTCCCACTTTAGTCTCTCTCCGCTTTTATACCTTTCATGTGATCCGGATGTGGAATGACCGAGCGGCTGTGTGACATCCTCAATATGAAATACTACCGGTTTGTGGTCGCGGCGGCATATCTCAACCCCTTCTTCGTAGAGCCTGATCAGGCCGGGATAATCCCATCCCTTACCTTTTAGTATCCTCAGTCCGGGCTTTCCCGGCTCATCCTCAAAGCCCCTGAGGATATCAGATATGCTTCCCTTGGTTGTCTGGTACTTTTTGGGAACGGAGATCCCGTAGCCGTCGTCATAAACCGACAGGGCCATAGGCACCTGAAGCACGCCGGCAGCATTTATTGTTTCCCAGAAATGGCCTTCTGAAGTGCTGGCATCGCCGATGGATCCGAAAGCAACCTCATTTCCCTTCACTGACAGAGTATTGAATTTATGAAGATCCTTGTTAAGCCTGAACAGTTTCGAAGCGTAAGCCAGTCCGAGCAGACGCGGCATCTGTCCGGCCGTGGGTGATATGTCGGATGATGAGTTCTTCTGTTTTGTAAGGTCGCGCCAGGTACCGTCGCTGTTAATATTTGGAACTGAAAAATGATTATTGAACACTCTTCCTCTGCTGCCGTAATTAACATCTTCATCGGTATTTCCATAAAGCTGGTGAAAGAATTCAAGGGAATCATACAGTCCCATCGCCATCATCCAGGTCTGGTCGCGGTAATAACCCGACCTCCAGTCGCCATCCCTGAACTGCTTTGCGAGAGCTATCTGGATTATTTCCTTGCCGTCGCCGAATATTCCGAATTTCGCCTTACCCGTAAGTACCTCTCGACGGCCAATAATGCTGAGGTTTCGGCTGAGAACTGCAAGGCGGTAATCTTCAAGAACCGTGTTCTTATCCCATGCAATATCTGTTGAATTCTTCTTTTTACTCATGATTTTGTTCCGGTTTTAATGTCACTATGTAAACAAAGGAAATCTGAAGTTGTTTAATCATCAGAGCTTAATTGGTGTTATCTTTGAAATAAAAAGAACATGTTCATAAAATTACTCATAATAACTCTTTTACTTGTTGCATTATCGGGTATTTTCCTTGGAATAAGGATTTTGGTCAGGCCGGGCGGGAAGTTTCCCGAGTTTCATGTGGGGCACAACAGGGAAATGAGGAAGAGGGGTATCAGATGTGCGCAGAGCACCGATACAGGATGCACTCCGCTTCACGGATCCGGAACCTGTTCCTCGTGCGGAAGTATCAGGCCTCCTAGCGGGAAATGAATTTTTTAAGATTTTCGGTCGACCAGGTCATAAAGTTGCCGCTTTCGTCTGAATAGACAAGAAAGGCATCATATCCGGGATGTTCTCCGAGGAATTCCATGGTCCGGTCCTTTCCCATGACCATGCATGCAGTGGCAAGTCCATCGGCTGTTGCACAATCCTCAGCCAGTATTGTTGCGCTCAGCAGTGTATTCCTGGCAGGATAGCCGGTTACCGGATCGATGGTATGAGAATATTTCACACCGTTCTCTACATAGAATTTTCTGTAGTTACCTGATGTTGCCAGGGAACGGTCCTTTATGCTGATAATTGCCTGCAGGTTATTCCCCGGCATATTGTTATTATCCTCAGGCCGGTCGATACCTATCCTCCAAAGTACGCCATTTTTGTCGCCCTTTGCTTTCACCTCCCCTCCTATTTCCACCAGATAGCTTTTTATTCCCTTGGAATCGAGGAATTCAGCAACAACATCAACCGAATATCCCTGTGCTATGGCGTTGAAATCGAGGCTTATCGAAGGATTTGTCTTTACCAGTCGTCCGTTTTCAAGGCTTATCTTTCCCATACCGACAAGATTCAGAAGCGAATCGAGCTTTGATTCGGAAAAGTTCCTGTAATCATCCGGTCCGAAGCCCCATGCCTTAACTAGGGGTCCGATCGTTATATCGAAAGCGCCTCCTGTCAGATCTGAAATATCGGCAGAGAGTAAAAAAGCTTCAGTGAAATAGCGGTCAACCATCACATTTTCGTTTCTGTTGACCTTTGAAAGAATGGAGGAATCTACATAAAGGGAAAGAGACAGATCGAACTCCTTCAGGATCTTTTCCACATCTGATTTCAGATTCTGGGGATCAATAGTCCCGTTATTTCCAAAAACGATGCTGTATGTCGTACCCTGGGCAAACCCGCCGAAACTGTCGAAAGTGATGGTTTCCCGGCAGGAATATGCCGGTATTATAAGGACCGCCAGCATCAGGGCTTTCCAGCTTGTTTTTACATATGACATGATTCCCATAAGTATTTACTTAATAAGCATTGTATTTAAACGGTAGCTATCATGCCAGCAGCCAGGTCCGGGCAATCCGGGAGCAGTACGTCTGAGATCAGACTCCAAAGTCGTCGAATGAAATATTCTCCTGCGGAACACCAAGGCTGTCGAGCATTTTGACCACGGCATTGTTCATCACCGGAGGGCCGCAGAAATAATACTCTATATCTTCGGGTTCATCCATCTTCGACAGGTAATTATCGAGGAGCACCTTATGAATGAAACCGGTGAGTCCAGTCCAGTTATCTTCGGGAAGCGGTTCCGATAGGGCAAGATGGAATCTGAAATTGGGAAACTCCTTCTCGATTGCCCTGAATTCATCTTCATAGAATACTTCCCGCAGCGAACGGGCGCCGTACCAGTACGATACCTTGCGGTTTGTCCTGAGTGTATGGAACAGGTGGAATATGTGTGATCTCAGGGGCGCCATACCGGCGCCGCCTCCTATATATACCATCTCACTGTTGGTCTTCTTGATATGGAACTCCCCGTAGGGTCCCGATATGGTGACCTTGTCGCCCGGTTTCCTGCAGAAGATATAAGATGAGCAGATTCCGGGAGGGACATTCATGAATTGCTTTCTGGCTCCGTCGTAGGGTGGAGTTGCAATCCTGATATTGAGTTTTATAAGGTTTTTCTCTGCCGGATAGTTGGCCATGGAATAAGCTCTGAAAGTTTCTTCCGTGTTCCTGATCTTAAGATCCCACATCCCGTATTTGTCCCAGTCGCTTTTGAAACCGTCCTCTACAAGGATGTCCCTGTAGGTCATTTCATATTTTGGCACATCGATCTGGATATATCCTCCCGGTTCAAAGTCGAGGGATTCGCCTTCGGGCAGTTTAACAACAAATTCCTTTATAAAAGTCGCTACATTCCTGTTGGAAACCACTTCGCATTCCCATTTTTTTATTCCAAGGACAGATTCCGGGAGCTTTATCCTGAGGTCGCTTCTGACTTTCACCTGGCAGCCAAGCCTCCAGTTTTCATTTTGCTCTTTTCTTGTAAAAAAGCCTGTCTCGGTAGGAAGGATTGCTCCTCCTCCCTCCGTTACCTGGCATTTGCACATCCCGCAGGTACCGCCTCCGCCGCAGGCTGACGGAAGGTAGATCCCGTTTGAAGAAAGAGTCATCAGAAGGTTCGAACCGGGCGACACTACCATATCGCGGTCATTTATGTGGAGTGTCACATCTCCCTTTGGCGAAAGCTTGTCTCTTGCGAAGAGAAGCATTACCACAAGAAGCAAAATAATAATAAGAAATACTATTATGCTGTAAAAAACGGTTCCTAAAGTTGTGACTGCCAGAAACATAATATAGTAAAGTTAGTGCTTACAAAGAAATTCCCATGAATCCCATAAATGCTATTGCCATAAGGCCTGTAAGAATAAATGTTATACCCAGTCCTTTCAGCGGATCGGGTACATTGCTGTATTTAAGTTTTTCCCTTATGGCGGCAATTCCTACAATGGCAAGCAGCCATCCTATTCCCGAACCAAGTCCGAAGATCCCGGCTTCGAGCACATTTTCATACTCTCTTTCCTGCATGAAAAGAGATGCTCCGAGTATTGCACAGTTTACGGCGATCAGCGGAAGGAAGATACCGAGCGAATTATAGAGCGCCGGACTGAATTTTTCGACTACCATTTCCACCAGCTGGGTCATAGCTGCGATAAATGCGATGAAGATCATAAATGTAAGGAAACTGAGATCGACATCTGCAAAACTTTCGCCGAGCCATATGAGAGCTCCTTTTTTAAGGAGGTACTTTTCAACCAGGAAGTTAAGGGGTACCGTAATCACCAGGACAAATATAACAGCGATTCCCAGCCCCATGGCTGTCTTAACCGATTTCGAGACTGCAAGATAGGAACACATGCCCAGAAAAAAGGCAAATATCATGTTCTCGACGAAAATAGACTTTACGAAAATATTAAGAAGGTTTTCCATGGCTTATAAGTTATTATTTCCCGATAAGGCTTTTGTCCCTGCTTCTCTGAACCCATATAATCAGGCCTACAATAATGAGGGCCATGGGCGGCAGTATTGCCATTCCGTTGTTTTCATAACCTGTTTTATAGATGCCCAGTTTTTCAAGGACAGGATATCCGAACAGTGTTCCGGACCCGAGGAGTTCCCTGAAGAAAGCGACAATGACCAGTATCATTCCGTATCCGGCCCCATTGCCGATACCGTCAAGAAATGAAGGCCAGGGCTTGTTTGCCATTGCAAATGCCTCGAGCCGTCCCATTATTATACAGTTAGTAATAATCAGTCCGACAAATACCGAAAGCTGTTTGCTAACATCGAAAACATAAGCTTTCAGAAACTGGTCGACAAGGATAACCATTGTTGCTATAACTACCAGCTGGACAATTATTCTTATCCTGTCGGGAATGAATTTTCTCAGCGATGCAATGACGAGGTTGGAAAAGCCTGTTACTATCATAACCGAGAGGGCCATAACGATGGCAGGTTTAAGCTTTACAGTCACCGCAAGTGCTGAACAGATTCCAAGTACCTGTACTGTAATCGGGTTGTTCCTTCCCAGTGGCTCTGAAAGAAGCTTGAGGTTTTTTGCTGAAAAGACCGGTTCTTTTTCCTGGTTGCTCATATGTCAAATCTTGTTTTTCTGAAAATAGCTGTTGTATTTGTCAAGGCAGTCAAAGATCATTTTTTCAAGACCTTTGCTTGTTATTGTTCCTCCTGAGATAGCATCCACTCCGTGAGGATCGTTTTCCCCTGCACCGCCTTTAAGCACCTTTATTGAAGTAAAACTCCCGTTTTCAAAGAGTTTTTTGCCCCGGAACTGGCCCTCGAAATCAGAGGTATTGATTTCTGCACCAAGTCCGGGGGTTTCACCTTTGTGGTCGAAGTTTGTGCCGTAAATTGTACTCATATCCGATCGGAGTGAAACGTAGCCATAGATCGGCCCCCAGAGACCTTTCCCTTCGACCGGCAGAATAATTACCTTCTCTCCATCGGCCGGTTCGGCCCTGAACACGGGAAGATATTGCTGCTCAAGCGGTTTCTTCTGTTCATTTTTTACCACAACCGTAAAAGCATCTATACCCTCAACCGGGTTTCCTTCTGAATTGACCACGAATCCTTCCTTTATGTATTTTTCATAAAGTTCTTCCGTATTCTCACGGTTTGCCTCCACGTTAATGGATTCAAGCATATTCCTTTTCTTTTCTATTTCAAGATTCCTGGCCTGTGCCGGCTGAAGCAGTGTTGCTGCCAGCGAAAGCAGTGCAGCTACCGCAATCACCATAACTGCGGAGAAGATGAAAATATATCTGTTACTGAAGTGTTTCATTTTACCCCGGTATTAAGTGCAACCCTGGATCTCTTAAGTCTTCTCTTTATATTCGACTGAACAACATAATAATCAATAAGCGGAGCAAAGACGTTCATAAGCAGTATTGCCAGCATTACTCCCTCCGGGTATGCCGGGTTAAGCACCCTTATGAGGACCGAGAGAATCCCGATAAGGAATCCGTAGATCCATTTCCCGGTTTCAGTCTGGGAGCCGGTGACCGGATCGGTTGCCATGAAGACAGCGCCGAAAGCAAATCCTCCCATGACCAGGTGATAGTAGAACGGGAGTTCCATATACTCATTTACCGAAAGGGCATTCAGCAGCAGGCCCATCGCTGTTCCGCCGGCGAAAACGCTCAGCATGATCTTCCAGCTTCCGACACCCGTTATCAGAAGGATTGCAGCTCCTAAAAGTATTGCTATTACCGAGGTCTCTCCCACCGAACCGGGGATGTTTCCGATGAACATATTTAAAAATGAAGGCAGATTCGAAGTATCACCCGTTGCGAGCATCGACAGGGGAGTTGCTCCCGAATAACCGTCGATAACATTGATCCCTTTTGTCAATCCCTCCGTCCAGACATTATCTCCTGTCATCCAGGCCGGATAACTAAAGAAGATGAATGCCCTGGCGAGAAGAGCCGGATTGAATACATTCATACCTGTTCCGCCGAACACTTCCTTGCCCAGAATGACCGAGAAGGCGACTGCCAGAGCGAGCATCCAGAGAGGCACATCGATAGGCATGATAAGCGGAATAAGCAGTCCTGTAACAAGATAGCCCTCGTTTATTTCATGTCCGCGTATCTGGGCAGCAATAAATTCTATCCCAAGACCTACAACGTAGCTTACAATGATCAGCGGAAGCAGTTTGATGAAGCCGAACCAGAAGGCCTGAAGCAGTGCAGGGTCTGTTCCGACCGACCTGAAATGCTGCAGCCCTGTGTTGTAGCATCCGAAAAGCAGCGCCGGGATCAGGGCAATGATCACAACGGTCATTGTACGTTTCAGGTCGATTGAGTCGCGGATGTGGGAGCCTTTGTGGGTTACCTTATCGGAGACGAAGAGAAAACTCTCGAATCCTTCAAACACCGACTGCAGTTTTTCAAACTTACCTCCCTTTGTAAACCGGGGTTTCAGTTTATCAATCTTTTTTCTCAGTGAATCCATATTGTAAATAAATCACAGTTTGCTTAACTCATTTCCTTTCTGATCAGATCGAGCCCCTCCCTGACTATCGACTGTATCTCGATCTTTGACGGGCATATAAACTCGCAAAGCGCAAAATCCTCCTCCGCCACCTCATAAATTCCAAGGTTTTCCATCATGTCAATATCCTGGGCAATAACAGCTTTGAGAAGCTGCATCGGATAGATATCCATCGGTAATACCTTCTCATAGAGCCCTGTCACCACAAAAGCCCTCTCTCCTCCATGGAAGTTCGTATCGGGTTTGTATATTTTCCCCGGAAACAATGAGGACAGAAAAGTCCGGGAAAAACTAAGTTTTCCTGTTCCCGGTAAAGCCCATCCGAACATCTCGAAATAATTGCCTTCGGGGATGACGGTAATCTGCGAATCATAGAAACCCAGGTAACCGTTGCGCTCTATCTTTGTACCGGTGAGCACGTTTCCGCTTATGACTCTCGGATTGTCCCCCTTCACATTTCCTTCAAGAATTCCGGTGACTGATGCTCCCTGAAGCATTTTGTAATACCGTGGTTTCTGTACCTCCGAACCGGTAAGGGCCACCAGTCGTTCAGGACTGTAAATACCCTCCGCAAACAACTTTCCGATCGCAATAACGTCCTGAAAATTAACATACCATACTGTTTCCCCTTTGTTAACCGGGTCGAGATGGTGAATCTGAACACCTACATTTCCTGAAGGATGGGGTCCGGAGAAATAGGATATTTCGACTCCGCCCAATCCTTCGAGCGCTTTGTTTCCTTCGGCCCCGTTTTTAAGGACAAGGTTAAGTTTCCCGCCGGTAAACTTCGACAGTGCTTTTATCCCTGTTTTGAAATGGGAGAGTGAAGAATTTTCAAGAATGAAATTATAATCCGGAGCCAGGGGAGCAGTGTCAAAACAAGATACAAAAACTGATTTTGGCCGGCCTGCCGGATCTGCAACGACATGATAGGGGCGCTGCCGGACAGCAGGCCAGAGGCCGGACTTTAACATAACTTCCCTGACCTGTTCTCCCGAAAGCCTTTCGGGATCAGCTTTCCCGAAATCCACGGACCGGTCGCCGCTTTTTTCAACAACTACTTCAAGAATCTTCCTTCTGTCGCCCCTGTCGATCGAAACCACTTTACCGCTAACGGGGGAAGTGAACCTTATTTCTGGCTGAAGCTTGTTGTGGAAGAGCGGGCTGCCTGCCTCAACTGAATCACCGACATGTACATCGAGCTTTGGGGTCAATCCCGGAAAATCAACCGGTTTTACCGCAAACAATGAAGGACTGAGTGATCCGGCGATATTCTTTTCAGCAACACCTTCCATCCGGATATCATATCCCTTTTTTAGCTTTATCGATCTTGGCATCTTAATTGATCTATTAAATAAGTCTGGCTGATCAGATTTCTGTTAGTCAGATAACAGTAACTGCAAATGTATAAATAGCAAGTTAAAATTTACGAATTATTAAAAAAATGATTCTTTAAAATTCCACTATATGTAAATTTGTCAATTAAATCCGGATGATGATCTTATCAATATTACTGACGTTTTTATCTAACGCTTTCACTCTGAATCAGGAAGGCAGTAGCGATCCTGTTCTTTCCTGTCATGTCTTTGATGAAAGGATCAAAACAGTCCAGCTTTACAGGGAGGGATGGAACCTCTCGTATCCGGTAATAAAGCTCAACAGCGGGGAAAAGCTGGCGCTTCATTTTGATCTTCTGGGAGATGACATCGATGACTTTTACTATTCCTTTATTCATTGCGACAAGGACTGGAACAGGTCGGATATCTTCCACACCGATTACCTTGAAGGTTTTCCTGAGAATCCGCTTGAGGATTACAGGCCTTCATTCAATACCACAGTTCATTACACCCATTACAAGCTTTCATTTCCCAATGACAGGATAAACTTCAGGCTTTCGGGAAATTATATTATCCTGATCCATCCGTCGAATGATCCTGAGCATCCTGTTTTGTCGTACCGCTTTATGGTAACGGAGGACCTTGCAGGCATTGAGATCTCAGCCCATCGTCCGAGGATGACAGCAGATCTGAACAAAAACCAGCAGATCGATTTCAACGTCACTTTCCCTTCGCTGAGGATCAACGATCCCTACCGGGATGTGTTTGCCTTTATTCTTCAGAATGGCAGGTGGGACAATGCAAGGAAGAATCTGAAGCCCGCCTTCACAAGCAGCAATCAGCTCAAATACAACTCACTGACCGACGTTAACGTATTCCCGGGGGGGAATGAATTCAGGTATTTCGACATAAAAAGCATCAGATATCAGTCACAATTTGTAAGAAAGATCGATTTTTTGATATCGAATTATCATGTTTACCTGGCTCCGTCGGACGACAGGGAATTCAAGCCGTATTTTTACTGGGAGGATTTTAACGGGAAGTACTACATTGCAATACAGGAGGAGAAAAATCCCGATACCGACGCTGATTATGTCTATGTCTATTTCACGCTTCCGTCATCTTATCCGGTCGAAGGGGGCCGGATGTATATATCCGGGGCTTTCAGCAACTGGGAGTTCAATACCAGTAACCTGATGAGTTACAATGCTGAAGAGAAGGCTTATGAAAGCATTATTCTGCTCAAGCAGGGATGGTACAATTATGAATATGTGTTCAGAAGGGATGGGACTGATGACAGTGTGGCCTCAAGGTTTGAAGGAAGCCATTACGAGACTGAAAACGATTATACGGTACTGGTTTATTACAGAAATCCAAGGGAAAGATATGACAGGATAATCGGGGTGCAGACAATCAATACTCTAAACAGGCTCACCGATTAATGTCTGGCGTGGGAATCGGCTCCATACATCATCGCGATGGCGTGTTCAAGGATCTTAAGGATATCATTCAGATACTCATTCACGGCTTTAAGAGAACCTGGCAGAGTGAAGATGAGGGAGTTACCCGTTATTCCGGCCACTCCTCTGCCAAGAAGTGCAAAGGGGTTTTCTGTTCCGTATTTCACCCTGATAAGTTCCATTATCCCCGGAATCTCCTTTGAAAGAAGAGGTTTAACAGCTTCAATGGTAATGTCCCTCGGTCCGATCCCCGTACCTCCTGTAGTAAATATAAGGTGCATCGTTTTGGATGCATCCCTTACCATATCCTGAAGGATGGCCCGGTCGTCGGGAACCAGCTGCATTTTAATTACCGCCTCACATTTCCTTTCAGTGAAGAAACCGGACAGTCTGTCTCTTATAGCCGGACCGCTCAGATCCTCATATTCGCCTCTGAAAGCCCTGTCGCTCAGTGTAATTATAAGTACGTTATATTTTAAGGGCAGGCTCATAACCTGGTTTTCTCTGTTACCATTACTCTGTCGATTACCATCATCTTGTCCACAGCCTTGCACATATCATAAACAGTCAGAAGGGCAACGCTGACAGCTGTCAGAGCTTCCATTTCAGCTCCTGTCTTTCCTGTGCAACTGACTTCACTTTCAGCCACTATTCCTACCTCATCCGGGAAAATATCGACTCTGATATGGTCCAGGACAATGTTATGGCAGAGGGGAATGAGCGACGAAGTCGCCTTGGCTGCATTTATGCCGGCAATCCTTGCAACGGCAAGCACATCTCCTTTTTTGAGCTGATTGTCCATAATAAGGTCAAGTGTCTCGGCTGAGGTTTTTATATGACCTGAAGCCTTTGCACTGCGATGCTGGATTTCCTTTGCTCCCACATCAACCATTGATGCTTTTCCGGCGTCGTCAACATGCGAAAATTTTTCCATAAGTATTATCCTCCAATATTATAAAAAGAGTTCATTGAATTTGTCAATCCTCTTTCAGGTTTATTCTCAAGAGCCAGGCTCAGGGCTTCTTCGTACCCGAGCTTTCTTATATCAAACTCCTTATCGCTGAACAGGCAGGGTTTCAGTTTGCCGTCGGAAGTCAGCCTGAGCCTGTTGCATGAAGCACAATGACCTCCGGTCCCGCCATGGACCTTCGAGAACCTGCCCTTTTCAAGATCCATTTCTTCAATATATCTCACCTCCAGTCCGTGCTTTCTGCAATATTCACCCACTTCTTCAGCATCTTTCTGTGAACCGGCTCCTCCTTTCACACAATTTATCTTGACAGGATTCAGCCCGGCTCTTTCGGCCTCTCTGATACCATTTAGTACATCCCGAAGCTCTCCTTTTCTTGTAATCCATGCATATCTTTCAGGATCAACCGAATCCAGACTTATATTCACTCTTTGCAACCCTGCCTTCCTGAGATCTGAAGCAAAACTCTCGAGCAATGTCCCATTTGTAGTCATCGACAGGTCTTTTATTCCCTTTATTTCAGCGATCATTCCGACAAGTCCGACTATACCTTTTCTGACCAGGGGCTCCCCTCCCGTGATCCTTACCTTGTCAATGCCTTTTCCCACTGCAATCCGCGTAAAGTCCGCAATCTCATCAAACGACAGAATATCCTCATGCCGCAGAAGCTGAATTCCATCGTCCGGCATGCAATAACGGCACCTTAGATTGCATCGGTCGGTTACCGAAATCCGAAGATAGTTTATATTTCTGTTAAATCTGTCTAACACTTACCATATCTCCTTTTCCTAATTCTCTTACTCCTGAGGGAATGAAGATTATCCCGTCAGCTTCATTCAGTGCAGATATATGTGCCGACCCGTGAAAGTCGACAGGGATCACTGAACCCTCATCGCTTATCCTGACAGGCACAAGCGCCAACCTGTCGACCGATCTTCTTCTGTAATCCTGTCCCATCGGAAGGACTAACGTAAGTGATCTCCGGGAGCAGTTCATCATTCTGTACAACAAGGGTTTCACCATCAGTTCAAACTGCAGGAACGAAGATACGGGATTTCCGGGAAGGCCAAAAACCGCTGCCTCCGGATGAAGTCCGAAAGTAGTCGGTTTTCCCGGTTGAACGGCAACCCTGTTGAAAAGAATTCTGACACCGGTTCTTTCCATCACTGAAGCGACAAAGTCAAAATCGCCGACAGAAACGCCTCCGGTTATGATCACCACGTCGTTTTCGGCGATGGCCTGCTTTACGACTGTAAATGTCTGCTCCTCATCATCTTCAGCTATACCATAATACTTCCCGGCTGCACCTGTCTCCTCAATCTGAGCCATCAGCTGACTGGAGTTGCTGTTCCTTATCTGTGATATCCCGGGTACCCTGCCGGGCTCAACAAGTTCACTTCCGGAACTGATCACCCCGGCAAGAGGTCTGAGACTTACCCGGGGACGGATATGTCCGGTTGCAGCCATAACCGCGATATGCTGAGGACGGATCAGTGTACCTGCCCGTATTACGACATCACCTTTTCTTATATCCTCTCCCTTTAAGGATATATTATCTTTTCTAAAAATCCCTGTGAACCTTATCTTTCCCCCGGGCATGGTTTCAGTGTCTTCCACCATTATCATGCAGTCGGCGCCTTCGGGCACCGGGGCTCCGGTCATGACGCGTGAACACAAACCGGCGGTTATCGGGATCCGGGGCCAGGCTCCGGCAGGGATGGTTTCTATAACCTCCAGTTCTTCTGACAGATCCTCTTTTCTGCAGGCAAACCCGTCAACCGAGGACCTGTTGAAGGGAGGCATGTCCATGTCGCTGACCACATCACCGGCCAGTACCCTGTTTAAAGACTCTGTAAAGTTTATTTCTTCAGTATCTTTCAGCCTGATATCCGATTTCATCACGATATCGCAGGCCTCGGAAAATGATATCATATCCATATCATAATTATATCTTTTTAATATCAATATAATATATTAATTATATCAATATGCTATATCCGGTCCCTTGTCTGTATGTCAGGATCTGTTCCGTCGATCGCAACAGCCGCCCCTGCGGAAAATGTGATCCAGACCTCAGAAGATTCCCTGATTGACAGTAAGCCGAAATCTGCAACACTTATATCAGCCACAAAAAGCATTCCTGCATCGACGGTGATCTCGATGCCGTATTCAGAAGGAAAGATTTCTTTAACGATTCCCCTGAAACAGTTATCGGTTCCGGGGGCAGGTTTTGAAGCTGAAACAATTATATTTTCACTTCTTACAAAAATAAGGCCTTCTCCGGCTGTTTCCCTTCCGCTTATGCTGAATGTCAGGTTTCCTTCTCCGATTGCCTTCCACATGTTGTTCTCACGTAAAAAGCGTACCTTAAAAAAATTCTTTATCCCTGCATATCTTGCGACGAAGCGGTTTGCCGGCCGGCTGAAGACCGATCCCGGGGTTCCTTCCTGCACTATCCTTCCGGCGTGGATCACTCCCACCCTGCCGGCCAGACTAACGGCTTCCCTGTAATCGTGAGTTACGTGGATTATCGAGAGGCCGTTCCTGTTCAGGCGGCGAAGTACTTTTTTTATATCATCCTTGAGGCTTGCGTCGACCGACGACATAGGCTCATCGAGAAGAAGAAGGCGGGGATTGAGAACCAATGTCCTGGCAAGGGCTACCCTCTGAAGTTCACCGGCCGACAGATTATGAGGATAACGGTCCAGGATGGATGAAATGCCCATCTCGGCAGCGATAGCATCAACGGTCGCAGATATTTCTTCCTTCTTTCTTCTCCTGGAACGAAGGGGATAACCGATATTACCACTGACCGTCATGTTCGGGAAAATTGCAAAATCCTGAAATACAAGTCCGACCGGACGGTCCTGTATCCTGCTGTGTGTTATGTCATGCCGGTCAATCCACACTGAGCCTGAATCGGGGATATGAAGTCCGGCAATAAGTTCCAGAAGGCAGGTTTTTCCTGATCCCGATCTGCCGAGAAGTACAAAATACTCCCCGTCAGCAACTTCGAGGTTTATTCCGGAAAGGGCAAAATCGCCGAATTTTCTGCTAATATTTTCAAGTTTCAGCATCAGCGGTGTTGTGTGAATCCTTTTTTTTAAGTGAAACCAGACGGAGGAGGATGAAGACTGCCAGAGCTACAGTGATAAACAAAACGGAGACAGGTCTTGCATAATCGAGTCCGAAGTTATTGAAGCGTTCATAGATCATAACAGGAGCGATCATGGGGTGGTAAGCCACAATAACCACGGCTCCGAATTCGCTCATACCTCTTGCGAACATCATTACGAAACCTGTCATTACACTTCTCCAGGCAAGAGGAAGAGAAATGGTAAAGAACACCCTTGAGGGTGAGGCGCCCAATGTCAGGGCTGCTTTTTCGAGTCTGACCGGGACCGAAGCGAAGCCGTCTCTTGCCGAGTTAATAAGGAAGGGAAGGCTGACAAAGGCCATTGCCAGGGCAATTCCAGCAGGGTTATTTATGAGCGACAATCCTACTGAACCGGCAATTCCGCCCAGGAACCCGGCCCTTGAGATAAATCCCAGAATTGCTATACCGGCTGCGGTATGAGGGATCACCACGGGCAGGTCGATTATTCCCTGGACCACACCTTTAAGTGGAAAATCCTTTCTGGCAAGTATCCATGCGAGGGGAATGGCGGCAAAAGCAAAAAGGAAAGTGGCGGCGAATGCTACAAGAAGTGTAAGCCGGATGCTTTCCCTTACTTCTCTATCATTAACCGTTTCAATCAATTGAGACCCGTTGGTATTAAGAAATATGCCTGCAAGCGGGGCAATGATGAACAGCAGCACAAGAGACGACAGGATAAGCATTATCCAGCTGAAGGGGCTGCTTTTCACGGGAAGGCTGTTACTTATTCCCATCACCAAGGTACTTCTTAAGTTCGGCAGGGATCATGGCGGGCTGTTCAGTTACAGGAGGTACAATCGGATCCTGTCCGTTTTTTCTGAATACAGCCACACCTTCGGAACTGAGCAGGAACGATACAAAATCGATGGCACCTCCGCTGTTTGGGGCATCATTCAACACTGAGAGGCTATAATTAATATAATCGCCCCTGATTGTCATCCTGCTTCCGGGAGACCTGCCCGCCACCTCCGCTGAAACAGAATGGTAATTAACATTCAGAAGCGGATTTCCGAGATTTATTGCGTCGGGAAGTTCGATATACTTCAGGTTGTGCTGCCTTGCAACTGACTTGTACTGGAACATGTAATCGGCAGATCCCGATTCAACCAGGGCAATAAGGTCGACTTCCTTGGGACGGATGAAATTCCTGTCTTTTGACGTCAGCCGGCTTCCGAGGCCGGGAATACCGTAATATTTTTCAGCCAGGCTGAAAAGCATGACGGTTCTGTAACCGCAGGGGTCGGAATCAGGATCCGACCGTGAAAAGATGACATCATCCCTGAGAAGAATGTCCATCCAGTCTGATGAGTCGATT
>JAKLIJ010000035.1 GCA_022709665.1 Bacteroidota bacterium | reverse complement strand
GCATTTTCGCTCAAATAAAGAAAAGAGCGAAAATATATTTTCAAATCGTCAAATTTTTTAAACGCTGTATCATGTTGTATATAAATATATTAAATGCCTTTAGGCAAATCTTAACCGGACACTAGTGCTCCAAGATTATTAATAAGCCCCAGGAACTTTAATTTTTTGATTGAGGGTAAAGATTTTGAAATGAAAATGGATGGTGAAATAAAACTTTTCTAATAGGTTCTTTATTTAATCCGCATCATAATATGAAGTCAAGATGATCAAGAGAACTCTATATATTGAAAATCCTTGTAATTTGAGAAAGAAGGATATGCAATTTCTTATAGAATTTCCAGAGAGTGAGAAAAAAAATGCATCAATTCCGATTGAGGATATTGGTTTGGTAATTCTTGACCATCCTTCAATAACACTCACTAACGCTCTTGTTATGGCTCTAAATGTGAATAACACTCCCGTCATAAGTTGCGATGTATCTCATATGCCCTTTGGACTTATGCTTCCAATGTTTTCACATCATGCTTTCACTGAAATATTTCAATCACAAATAAAATCTTCGCGTCCCCTTTTGAAGAATCTTTGGCAGCAAACAGTAAAAGCCAAAGTTGAGAATCAGTCCGCTCTTTTGAGACGCGAAGGAATTGATACAAAAAAATTAGATTTCCTCGCTAGTACGATAAAAAGTGGTGATCCCAGAAATGTTGAGGGTAGGGCAGCCGCTTATTACTGGGAAAATCTTTTCGGGGAGAGAGCTTTCCTTCGTAATCGTTTTGGTGAGCCCCCAAATAACATGCTCAACTATGGTTATGCAATATTAAGAGCAATTGTGGCCAGGGCTCTTGTTGCTTCAGGTTTGTTTCCCTCAATTGGGATTCATCACAAAAATAAATACAACCCATATTGTCTTGCGGATGATATAATGGAACCTTACAGGCCCTATGTTGATTGCCTGGTACTCACCATCTCGAAGGAAACAGACACAATGGAAGATCTTACTCCTTATTTAAAAAAGAAATTGCTACAAATTCCTGTTCTTGACATTGTAATTGATGGCAAAGATAGTCCGCTAATGATTGGAGTCCAGAGAACCACAGCTTCACTTGCTTCTTGTTTTGAAGGAATTACAAGAAAAATTATTTATCCTGAATTTTCATATCCCTAAATTTAGTGAATGGAAAAATACTTTAGACTAAATCAGTACAGAATAATGTGGTTATTTGTCTTTTTTGACTTGCCGACTGAAACTAAAAAGGATCGGAAAAACTATTCACTGTTCAGAAAAGGTTTGCAAAAAGATGGATTTAATATGCTTCAATATTCTATTTATGTTCGTCACTGTAACAGTAGAGAGAATGCAGATGTTCATGTAAAAAGGGTAAAAGGGTTTCTTGCACCTAAAGGAGAGATAATACTTTTTACCCTTACTGATAAACAATATGGAATGATGGAGTTTTTTCGCAGCAGAAATCCTGCTGAACGTCCCGAAACGCCCCAGCAGCTTGAAATGTTCTGATCATAAAATAAAAAAAGCTCCCGTTATTATAAAAAGGAGCTTTTTATGAGCACAGAATTACCAATCCTCTTTTTAGACTTACAACAAAGATAAACAATTAGATACGAGCAGGTATGCTGTGCTCAATATCTCAAAGATACAATTTGAAAGCAATTCACAACGATAGCTTGTACTGTAAATAGTGATGTTGTGCTGTGCTCAATATCTCAAAGATACAATTTGAAAGCAATTCACAACAGTCCCGGAGTAGTGTAAGTTTTACCCATGGCTGTGCTCAATATCTCAAAGATACAATTTGAAAGCAATTCACAACCTTTCACACATGATGCAGAACAAAGCTGCCGCTGTGCTCAATATCTCAAAGATACAATTTGAAAGCAATTCACAACGGCTATGAGGTACAGGAGCTGGAGGCTGGAGCTGTGCTCAATATCTCAAAGATACAATTTGAAAGCAATTCACAACTCAACGTCTGCAGCCTTAAATTGCCAGTTGGCTGTGCTCAATATCTCAAAGATACAATTTGAAAGCAATTCACAACGTGCCTCTTGTAAGAGTCAGATACTCTCCTGCTGTGCTCAATATCTCAAAGATACAATTTGAAAGCAATTCACAACCAATTCTCGTGAACTTCCCTGTATTATAGCGCTGTGCTCAATATCTCAAAGATACAATTTGAAAGCAATTCACAACTCCCGGTCTCATCGACCATGGTGACATAAAGCTGTGCTCAATATCTCAAAGATACAATTTGAAAGCAATTCACAACCATGAGAACTGACCTGAAATTTTATATTCTGCTGTGCTCAATATCTCAAAGATACAATTTGAAAGCAATTCACAACTAGGAACAAAAGAGAATGTTTTTGCCGGAAGCTGTGCTCAATATCTCAAAGATACAATTTGAAAGCAATTCACAACCACTCGATATGCCCGTATCAAGCAGGACCGGCTGTGCTCAATATCTCAAAGATACAATTTGAAAGCAATTCACAACGGGGCTGAGACAGTGACACAGATACAATACGCTGTGCTCAATATCTCAAAGATACAATTTGAAAGCAATTCACAACACAATGCAGGGAGCGGTTTGTTCTTCAATGGCTGTGCTCAATATCTCAAAGATACAATTTGAAAGCAATTCACAACTGCGACAAAGAGCTTAGTGTTAAACACCATGCTGTGCTCAATATCTCAAAGATACAATTTGAAAGCAATTCACAACGTGAAGAAGTATATATTAATATAGTATGAAGCTGTGCTCAATATCTCAAAGATACAATTTGAAAGCAATTCACAACCTTTCACACATGATGCAGAACAAAGCTGCCGCTGTGCTCAATATCTCAAAGATACAATTTGAAAGCAATTCACAACGAAGGCTCATCTAACCGCCAATGGCCGGAGGCTGTGCTCAATATCTCAAAGATACAATTTGAAAGCAATTCACAACCAGTAAGAACCCATTTAATTAATGGATCGAGCTGTGCTCAATATCTCAAAGATACAATTTGAAAGCAATTCACAACGGTGCGGTAGTTTCGCACATGGCAATCCGGGCTGTGCTCAATATCTCAAAGATACAATTTGAAAGCAATTCACAACTTGGCTTTGAATGGTATTGATCATAACACTGCTGTGCTCAATATCTCAAAGATACAATTTGAAAGCAATTCACAACAGGAGCTTGTTGATGATCTGTTTTAGTTTAGCTGTGCTCAATATCTCAAAGATACAATTTGAAAGCAATTCACAACTCCAGTACGAACTCCACGAATTCAATCCCTGTTGTGCTCAATATCTCAAAGATACAATTTAAAAGCAACTCAAAATAGAAATAGATATATGTTTTATGCCCCCCAATAAGTCCCCCCAAAAAAACAAAACCCCTGATATTCAGGGGCTATTTTGTTCATTGTGTGATCCCGGAGAGACTCGAACTCTCAACCGACAGAACCGGAATCTGCTATTCTATCCATTGAACTACGGGACCGTAATTTCAAGGCAAAAATAAGACCATTAAGCCGGTTTTACAACTAAGTAAACCAAATAATGGTAAAACTTTTCTAATTTCGCAGGCATAAGAAGACCGAAGACCGAAGACCGAAGACCGAAGACCGAAGACCGAAGACCGAAGACCGAAGACCGAAGACCGAAGACCGAAGACCGAAGACAGAAGACAGAAGACAGAAGACAGAAGACCGGAGACAGAAGACCGAAGATCGAAGACAGAAGACAGAAGACCGAAGACCGATTACCGATTACCGATTACCGATTACCGAATACCGAATACCGAATACCGAATACCGAATACCGAATACCTAAGAAGGAAAAGATTAATTGATGATTATTAAGTTTAAATTTGAGAATCTCATTATCTGGCAAAAGGCCATGGACTATGGTGAGGAAATTTATCTGCTTTCGAAACAGTTTCCAAAAGATGAACTTTATAATCTTACCTCACAAATACGACGGGCAGTTGATTCGATTGCTTTGAACATTTCGGAAGGATCAATCGGACAATCTGTTCCGGAACAGAAAAGGTTTATGGGTATGGCTGCAAGATCTCTTGCTGAAGTTGTTACATGCTTACACAAAGCCCTGAGAAGGAAATATATTTCTGATTCAGAATTCAACAAGCAGTATGACTTTGCTTACAACCTGATGAATATGATGGTGGCTTTCAAAAAGAAAATCACCTGATGTTTTCTTCTTTCTTCCGTCTTCGGACTTCGGACTTCGGACTGATTTTTTATATAATTTATTGTCGCACCAAATATGGAATACAACTTCAAAGCCATCGAGAAAAAATGGCAGCAGTACTGGGAAAAGAACAAAACTTTCAAAACACCGGATGATACCACCAATCCGAAAAAATGCTACGTCCTCGACATGTTTCCCTACCCCTCGGGAGCCGGTCTCCATGTCGGACATCCTGAAGGCTACACTGCCACCGACATATACTCGAGATTTAAAAGGATGAAAGGTTTCAATGTCCTCCACACAATGGGATGGGACGCTTTCGGACTTCCCGCCGAACAGTATGCTATCCAGACCGGAACCCATCCTTCAGTGACGACAAACAAAAACTGCGACACTTTCAGAAGACAGATAAAAGGACTCGGACTCAGCTACGACTGGGACAGGGAAATCAACACCACCGATCCAAAGTATTTCAGGTGGACTCAATGGATCTTCATCAGACTTTACAACACATGGTTTGATGAAAAACTCCAGAAAGGAAGACCTGTTAATGAATTAACAATACCTGACGAGATAAAGTCGCAGGGAGATAAGGAGATTAGAAAATATGTCGACTCCCGCAGACTTGCATACTACGACAATGCACAGGTGTGGTACTGCCCAAGCTGCAGGATCGTTTGCGCCAACGAAGAGGTCCTTAACGACGGTTCGCACGAGAAATGCGGCAACCAGGTAGAAAAGAAATATCTCAAGCAATGGATGCTCCGGATCCCGCTTTATGCCGAGAGGCTCCTCAAAGGCATCGACGACCTCAACTGGCCGGAAGGAATAAAGGAAATGCAGAGGAACTGGATTGGACGTTCAACCGGAGCAGAAGTTGATTTCAGTATTGAAGGCCTCGATGAGAAACTTACAGTTTTCACTACCCGCCCCGACACCCTCTTCGGAGCCACTTACATGGTTATAGCTCCCGAACACCAGCTCGTCGATCAGATTACAACCGGTAACAGGCAAAAGCAGGTTGAAGAATATATCAGACTGTCGGCTCTGAAATCGGATCTCGACAGAACCGACCTCGCAAAGGAAAAAACAGGAGTCTTCACAGGAAGATATGCCATAAATCCGGTCAACAACACCAGGATCCCGATCTGGGTGGCCGACTATGTTCTTACCGGATACGGAACCGGAGCCATCATGGCTGTCCCGGCACATGATACAAGGGACTTTGAATTCGCCAAAAAGTTCGGACTTCCGGTTATATGTATCCAGGATCCCGATGTTGAAGATGCGGAAAAGAGATCTGCGATACTGGAAGGCAATGAATGCTGGACTGAAGACGGAAGATATATCAATTCAGCTTCTCAGGCAAACGGAATAGACATTAACGGCCTTAACAAGGAGGCCGGCATTGCCAGGATAACCCAATGGCTCGAGTCGAATAACCTGGGCAAGGCAAAGGTGAACTACAAACTCCGCGACTGGCTCTTCAGCCGCCAGAGATACTGGGGTGAACCCTTCCCTGTTATTCATTGGGAAGACGGAGAGATAAGCGTTATCGATGAAAATGAGCTGCCTCTTCAACTGCCTTCACTTGAAAAATACATGCCCGGGGTATCAGGCGAATCTCCCCTGGCAAATGCAGGCGAATGGCTGAATGTGACGGATACAAATGGCCGAAGGGGAAGAAGGGAAACAAACACTATGCCCCAATGGGCAGGATCGTGCTGGTACTACCTGCGATTTATCGACCCTCACAACGACAATGCCATTTTCGACAGCGCAAAAGAAAAATACTGGATGCCGGTCGACCTCTATATCGGAGGAGCTGAACATGCAGTGCTTCACCTGCTCTACAGCCGGTTCTGGCATAAGGTGCTCTTCGACCTTGGCATTGTGTCGACCGATGAACCCTATCAGAGGCTTTTCAACCAGGGAATGATACTTGCTTTTGCCTATGAAAATGAAACCGGGGCAAAGATCCCTGTCGACCAGGTCACTGAAAAGGATGGAAAACACTATAACACCGAAACAGGTGATGAACTAAGACAGATAGTGGCCAAAATGTCAAAATCGCTCAAAAACGTTGTAAACCCCGACGATGTTACCGAAAAATACGGCGCCGATTCACTGAGACTCTATGAAATGTTCATGGGACCTCTTGATGTAATGAAACCCTGGGACGACAGGAATGTCAAGGGAGTTTTTAACTTCATCGGCAGAACCTACAGATTCTTCTCCGATCCGGAAAACATCACCGGCGGAGAGGAAGATATCGAAATCCTCAAGGGGCTTCACAGAACTATCAGAAAAGTTGAAGAAGACATCGAAAGCCTGAAACTAAATACGGCAATATCGGAGATGATGATCTTCCTGAACCTCGTTTATAAAAAAGGTAAGGTCACTGCGGAAACAGCACGCGCATTCACCCTTATACTGTCGCCTTTCGCTCCACATCTGGGAGAGGAAATATGGCAGATCCTGGGACATGACCGCAGCCTTGCCCATGAACCATGGCCTGAGGTGAATCCCGAATACCTGAAAGTCGATACCATAGAATACCCGGTTTCATTCAACGGTAAAATGAGATTCAAAATAGACCTTCCTGCCGGCATGGGTAAGGATGAAATTGAAAAAGCCGTTCTGTCCGATTCAAGATCAGACAAATGGACCGGCGGATCAAAACCCCTTAAGGTTGTTGTGGTCCCCGGCAAAATAGTTAATGTTGTTGTCAAACCCAGCTAAGAAAAAATCAGTAATGCCTTTCCGCCCCGGATCATTTGTTTCAATACTTTTTTTGTTGTTCACATTATCCTGCCAGGAGGCAGTCAACGGACCCGACTCCCTTCCACAGCCGCCTCCTGCCGACACAACTGCAGTAAGCGAAACAGGAACAACATTCATGTACGGGATCCCTTCCGACTCATTCGACCTTCTGAACGGTCAGGTTAAAAGGAACGAACTGCTGTCAACAATACTTCTCAGATATGGGATCAGTATGGAAGAGATTGAGATGGTTGTCAGGAATTCCGAATCTGTTTTCGATGTAAGAAAGATACGGTCAGGAAACAATTACACCGTTTTTTCAAGAAAAGACAGCACGGCCCGCGCCGCTTATTTTGTATATGAACATGACCCGACAACCTGCTATGTGTTCAGCTTCAACGATTCACTGAAAATCACCCCCTACAGCAAAGAGGTGAAAAAAATAATCAGGTATTCAAGCGGAATAATCGAAACCTCTCTCTGGGATGCCATGATCCTTAACGGGATGCACCCTTCTCTCGTTGTCGGGCTTTCGGAAATCTATGCATGGAGCATCGATTTTTTCGGACTTCAGAAGGGAGATAACTTCAAGGTTATCTACGAGGAGATGTCGATCGACGACAAGCCTCTGGGTATTTCAAGGATCTACGGTGCATCCTTCACAGGTTCGGGAACCACCATCTATGCCATCCCGTTTATCCAGGACAGCACTGAAAGCTATTTCGACAGCGAAGGAAACTCACTGAGAAAAGCATTTCTGAAAGCTCCGCTTCAGTATTCGAGAGTATCATCCCGCTTTTCAGGCAGCAGGCTTCATCCCATTCTGAGGATCAGAAGACCTCATTACGGAGTAGACTATGCAGCTCCTGTGGGAACCCCTGTACATGCCGTGGGCGATGGCCGGGTTACACAGGCAAGCCACGAAGGCGGCTCGGGAAGAATGGTAAGGATAGTCCATAACAGCGTCTATTCAACAGCCTACCTCCACCTGAGCAGGTTCGGAACAGGAATTGCCCCGGGTGTATATGTAAAACAGGGAGATGTTATTGGCTATGTGGGCAGTTCAGGCCTTTCCTCCGGACCGCATCTCGACTTCAGGTTCTATAAGAACGGTACACCGGTTGACCCGCTTAAGGTAGAGGCTCCTCCCGTGGAACCGGTATCGGAAGCCAACAGGCCGGCTTTCGAAAAAAACAGGACTGTAATAATGAGCCTCCTGGATACTTTCTGAAAATACCCGTCAGGGCAGTTTGCTGACCAGTTCTTCTATAACAACAGGAAAATGCATGTACTCCAGAGCATGAATCCTTGAAGCAAGATCTGCAGGGGTATCCCCGTCATTTACCGGGCACACCGCCTGAAATATTATGTCCCCCTCATCATAGTTGCTGTTAACATAATGAATGGTTATGCCCGACTGCCTGTCGCCCGACCTTATAACCGCTTCATGAACCCGGTCTCCAAACATCCCCTTTCCCCCATAGCCGGGTAACAGAGCAGGGTGAATATTCACTATCCTGTTACTATATTCCTGAAGTATCCCGGGGGGGACCAGCCACAGAAAACCCGCCAGAACAACGAAATCAACATCGTATGCCTTTAACAGTTTCAAAACCTTTCCATTTTCATAAAAATCATTCCGGTCGAAAAATACAGACGGCACATTAAATGACGCAGCACGCTTATGAACATAGGCCTCCCGACGGTTCGACAAAACAAGGCATACTCTCGCTGATGTCCTGTTCGAAAAATACCTTATTATATTTTCAGCATTGGTCCCGGATCCCGACGCAAATATGACTATATTCTTCATTTACTGATAGTTGAATTAAATGCCGGAAATACTTCACTGAATTTTCAGCACAGGATTATTTTATTGTTATTCAAGACTTTGGACGGACCGGCAAAGAAAAACATTGAAATCATTTGAAAATATAGTACAAATATATTTCTTTGCAAGGTTTTCCAATATTATTAATTTAAATTTAAAATTATGGCAGACATTGCTACAAGAGTAAAAGAGATTATAGTCGATAAACTCGGAGTGGACGAATCTGAAGTTACTCCCGAAGCCAGTTTTACCAATGACCTTGGAGCTGACTCTCTTGATACTGTTGAATTGATCATGGAATTTGAAAAAGAATTTAACATCGGTATTCCTGACGATCAGGCTGAAAGCATCAGTACAGTTGGTGATGCTATCAAGTATATAGAGGAGAATGCAAAATAATTTTGCATTTATAAAAATCCATTTATGAGAAGAGTCGTAGTAACCGGACTTGGAGCCTTTACTCCAATCGGGAAAAATTTGCATGAATATTGGGAAGGACTTAAAAACGGGATCAGCGGATCAGCTATGATCACACGGTTTGACACTGAAAAGTTCAAAACCAGGTTTGCATGTGAAATAAAAGGCTATGACTCCTCAAACTATTTCGAAAGAAAAGAAGCAAACAAACTCGACCTATTTGCCCAGTATGCCCATGTTGCCTCCGATGAAGCTATTGCAGACGCAGGCCTGATAACCGATAAGGTTGACAAGGAAAGAATCGGAGTGATCTGGGCATCCGGCATAGGCGGTATAGAAACTTTCTACCAGACCATCAAATCGTTCGTTGAAGGGGACAGCATACCAAGGTTCAGCCCCTACTTCATACCGAAGATGATCAGCGACATTGCTTCCGGATCCATCTCGATCAAATATGGATTCAGCGGCCCCAACTTCAGCACGGTTTCTGCATGTGCCTCTTCGACTCATGCAATAATCGATGCCTTCAATTATATTAAGTGGGGCAAAGCCGATGTTTTTGTAACCGGAGGTTCTGAAGCTGCAATAAACCAGCCGGGAATAGGCGGTTTCAACTCAATGCAGGCGATGTCGGTCAACAATGCCGAATACCAGACGGCATCAAGGCCTTTCGACCTTACCCGTGATGGTTTTGTTATGGGAGAAGGCGCCGGAGCTCTCATCCTTGAGGAATACGAACATGCCAGAGCAAGAGGGGCCAGGATCTATGCCGAAATTATAGGAGGCGGAATGACCGCTGATGCCTACCACCTCACAGCCCCTCATCCCGAAGGCCTTGGAGCAACCAGCGTTATGAAACTGGCCATCGAGGATGCCGGACTCAAACCGGCCGACATAGATTACATCAATGTCCACGGAACTTCTACTCCTCTTGGCGATATCTCGGAAGCTAAAGCAATAGTAAAGGTTTTCGGGGAACATGCCTACAGTCTGAATATAAGCGGTACCAAATCGATGACCGGGCATCTCCTCGGCGCAGCAGGAGCTGTTGAAGCAATAGCTGCCATAATGGCCGTGGTCAGGGATATCATACCCCCTACAATAAATTTCAGTGTGCCTGATCCCCAGATCGACCAGAATCTTAATATCACCCCGAATGCAGCTCAGGAAAGAAAAGTGAATTTCGCTCTCAGCAACACATTCGGCTTCGGAGGACATAACGCTTCCGTAATTGTAAAAAAAGCAGGGATCTAGTGTCCTTATTCTCTTTAAAAAGTAACGGAACCTATGTAGTCGATAAGCGGGAATTCGCTTCCCGCCTCCGCAAGATTACGGGTTTCCGTACATCCAATATCCGCCTTTATGAAGCTGCCTTTATCCACAGGTCAGCATCTTTCACCCTTCCCGACGGACAAAGAATAAACAACGAAAGACTGGAATTTCTCGGAGATGCGGTTCTCGATGCCATTCTCTCCGATTATCTTTTTGAGAAATTCCCCGAAGCCAGCGAAGGATTTATGACCAAGATCAGGTCGAGAATAGTCAACCGCGACATTCTTAACCAACTGGCTCTCTCCATGGGAATTGACAAGATCCTTGTAAGCCATGTGAATACCAGTTGCCCTACCAGGAACCTGTATGGCGACGCGCTCGAGGCTCTGATCGGAGCCCTGTTCGTCGACAAGGGTTTCAAAAAGACAAAAAAACTTTTCATAACGAGAGTCTTCAACAAGTATCTCGACCTTGAAAAAATTGTTGATACCGACACCGACTACAAGAGCCTTGTGTTCGAATGGACCCAGAAGAAAAAGGCAAACCTCACATTCGAATATAAGGAAGAATATGACTTCGTCCTCAGACAATCAGTGTTCTCGGCAACTCTGCTGATAAATGAAAAGGAATTCGGAAAAGGCCAGGGAGCATCCAAAAAAGAAGCAGAACAGGAAGCTGCAGGACAAGCCTGGACCAGGCTGAAAGATTTTCATAAATCGAGGTCTTAGCTTCGCAGGCTTTTCTTAACTTAGGCATCAGCTTAATTCAGATGCGAAACACCGGAAAGATAACAAAATTCCACCTTCCCGCAAGCGATGATGATATCCCGCTGTTGCTTGGAATCGTCGCCTCTGAACCTGACTACAGGCTCTCACTTAAACTCAATAAGAAACTCGGGATTTCTCTCAAAAGCATCGATCCTGTAGAGTTCGAAGGAGAAAACGGCGAATTATTCAGTTTCAGCAGGTTCTCGGATTCCCAGTCTCTATCGACGCCCTGGCTGCAACTGGTTTCAAACAGGTTCAAAAAAAACTTTCTGCTTTCAAAACTTAAAAACATCGACTTTCTGATTCTGATTCCGGGATTGACCGACGAGAAGAGCCGTGAAAAACTTGTTGCCGACCTCAGGGAAACCGACTCCGTGACAGGGGTCTTTATTATTGACATAAAGTCGCTTAAGGATAAAAACCTGAAATATCTTTTCTGAACGGCACAGCCTGTATATAAAAGAAGAACCGCCCCGGGCGGGGCGGTTCCTTTTTGATAACCCTAAAACTAACCTAACCTATGAAAAAAACCTCTATATCTTATGAATCAAATATCATGCCAAATCCTTTACAAAGATATGAAGGGATTTTTAAATAAAAAAATGTTTTTACACCCAAACATCAATATTAACAGAACTTTAATATTTTTTTAAATTCCTTAACTTTCAAGCTCATGCCTTTATGTTTTCGTAACCCGGAGCTGCTTCAGCCGCCGCCGGGAACATGGGGCTGCGGAGATTTAAAACCGTTGACGGATAATCTTCCACCGGTGTTAAAGAACGTTAAAGTATGGGGTTAATAAAATATATACAAGTACTTTTGTATCAGTATGAAGCGTAAAACCATAGTATTGCTGGCCTTTTTGTTCTTCTTCGTCATATCAGGCCTGATCCTGGTACAGCTTTACTGGATTAAAAACGCTATTGAAATAACCGACCAGCAATTCAGGTACAATGCAAACAAAGCCCTTGAATCAGTAGTGCTCGACCTGGAAGCCCAGGAAATAATCGACTACATTGTCGACGAGATAGAACCTGAATTAACTGATTCGGTAACAGCTGTCATCCCGGCCACCTCTCCTCTTGCCAACAGGCTGAGGGACTATAACTCCGGTCAGAAGATCCCCGAAGTTTACGGATTCGGCAACCGCGGAAATGATTTCATAGTCTCCAGTTCAGGTCAGAAAATTTACATTACTGCCAGGGATATCTCTCCCATACCCGAGGAAGATATAACAGAACCTTCTGACCAGAGTTTGAACGCAGGGCTTTCAAACAGGGTCAGCAACAAAATCGTATATGTCGAAAAAATAATGCAGCAAATTCTTCAGACTGCCCCCGACATAAGAGACAGAATTGATCCGGAAAAAATATATCCCCTCCTCCTTAAAGCTCTGAACAACGCCGGTATCCATCTCGACTTTGAATTCGCTATCAGGTCGGGCCGGCTTGGCACTATATGGAAAACACCCGGTTTTACCGATGCTCCTGGTACTAATAAATTCATAATTCAGCTGTTCCCTAACGATCCGGTTCCAAGTCAGAACCAGCTGGTGCTCTACTGCCTCCAGGAAAACGAGTACAAATTCAGACAGATCGGAACCCTTGCCGGACTTTCGCTTATTTTCACCCTTCTTCTGCTGCTTCTTGCAACAAGCACCTTTATTGTAATTTTCCGTCAGAAAAAAATGTCAGAGATAAGAAACGACTTCATAAACAACATGACCCATGAACTCAAGACTCCTATCTCAACAATCTCCCTGGCATCACAGATGATATCCGACAAATCGATCCCGGATAAGGAAAAAAACATAAGCCATCTCTCGGGGATTATCACCGATGAGAGTAACAGGCTTAAACTCCAGGTGGAAAAAGTACTTCAGATGGCAGTTTTTGAACGTATGAAAACACGGCTTTCCTTCTCCCGGACAGATGTACACAGCCTCATAAACAGGGCTGTAGATAATTTTTCGCTCCAGATAGAGTCGCGGGGAGGCAGTATACACAAAGAACTGGGTGCTGAAAACTCATTTGCCTTTGTCGATGAAGCCCATTTCCTAAATGCAATATCGAACCTTGTTGACAACGCAATCAAATACTCGACAGATAGTCCTGAAATTACTGTGTCAACAAAAAATACCAGAAAAGGACTACTGATATCGGTCCAGGACAAGGGAATAGGCATAAGCAAGGAAAACCTGAAAAGGATATTTGACAAGTTCTACCGGGTGCACTCCGGAAATGTTCATAATGTGAAAGGATTCGGACTCGGATTAAGTTATGTGAAAAAAATTATCGACGAACATAACGGTACAATCAAGGTTGAAAGCCAGCCGGGAAAAGGATCACTTTTCACCTTGTTCATTCCTCAATACTCTGAAAAAAGAATCTGATTCATTATTTTGCTCTCATGAGACCTGAAAAAATAAACACTGAAAGATGAAGAAAAGAATTCTGCTTGCCGAAGATGATGCCAACCTTGGATCTCTGCTGAGAAACTACCTTCAGGCCAAGGAATATGAGACTACCCTGTTCGTTAACGGAAGGGCGGCTCTTGAACATTTCGCATCAGGAATGTACGACCTTTGCATTCTCGATATCATGATGCCCGAGATGGACGGGCTGACGCTGGCAAAGGCATTCAGGAACATCGATCCTGTGATTCCGGTAATCTTCCTTACCGCCAAAAACCAGGAGGACGACATTATCGAGGGCTTCAAGACAGGCGCCGATGATTACATCACCAAACCATTCAGCATGGAGGAACTTATTTACAGGATAGAAGCCATATTCAGGAGGACCGGCGGACCGGCTGAAACCAGAAATGATGAGCTTCATATCATAGGAGCCTATACCTTCGACAGCAAAAGGCAGATTCTGAGCTTCAGGGATCAGCAGATAAGCCTCACAACAAAGGAATCGGAGCTTCTGCTGCTTCTTTACCGCCACAGGAATGAGATCCTCGAACGCAACTATGCCCTGAAAACCATCTGGATCGACGACAACTACTTCAATGCCAGAAGTATGGATGTTTATATAACCAGGCTCAGAAAATACCTGAAGAAGGACACGGAGGTGAAGATCCTGAATATTCACGGTAAAGGTTACAGGCTTATATGCTAAAAAAATACCCTGACCGGGTTTAAAGGTCAGGGTATTGCGTCTAGGTTAGATAGAAGGGTGATTCTTATGAAGATCACTTCATTTTCCCGGACCTAATGTAATAATTTTTTTTATATGGCCGATCCCGGAAAAAAAAATTTCAACCGGGCATGAATGACTCAATCGAGCTTGAGCACTGCAAGAAAGGCCTGCTGTGGCACTTCCACATTACCTATCTGCCTCATCCTCTTCTTTCCCTTCTTCTGTTTCTCGAGAAGTTTACGCTTCCTGGTTATGTCGCCTCCATAACATTTTGCAGTAACATCCTTCCTTACAGCTTTCACTGTTTCCCTCGAGATTATCTTGGCCCCGATAGCAGCCTGTATCGCAATATCAAATTGCTGACGCGGGATCAGCTCCTTGAGCTTCTCACATATCTTCCTTCCGAAATCATAGGCATGACCTCTGTATATCAGAGTGGAAAGCGCATCAACCATCTCCCCGTTTAGAAGTATGTCGAGCCTCACCAGATCGGCCTTCTGATAATCCGTATAGTAGTAATCAAATGAAGCGTATCCCTTGGAAATACTTTTAAGCTTGTCGTAGAAATCAAAAACTATTTCAGAAAGCGGCATTTCAAAAGTGAGCTCAACCCTGTCGCGTGTCAGATAAACCTGGTTCTTCAGGGTTCCCCGCTTGTCAATGCAAAGATTCATGATAGCTCCCACATAATCCGCCTGTGTGATCACCTGCGCAACTATGTATGGTTCTTCGATGCGGTCGATATAATTTACAGCCGGAAGCCCTGAAGGATTATGAACATCAATCACTTCTCCCTTTGTGGAATATACTTTATAGGATACGTTGGGCACTGTGGTGATGACATCCATGTTAAACTCGCGGTCGAGCCTCTCCTGAATGATCTCCATGTGAAGCAGGCCGAGAAAGCCGCACCTGAATCCGAATCCCAGAGCTGCCGACGACTCCGGTATGAATGAGAGTGAAGCATCGTTCAGCTGCAACTTCTCTATGGATATCCTCAGATCCTCATACTCATCTGCATCCACAGGATAAATACCTGCGAAAACCATTGGCTTCACATCCTCAAACCCTGCAATAGCTTTTGAACACGGATTCTTCACATGTGTAATAGTATCCCCTACCTTCACCTCCGAGGAATCCTTTATCCCGGAAATGATGTAGCCGACATCTCCGGCTCCCATTTCCTCCCGGGGATCCTGTTTCATTTTCAAAACGCCTATCTCATCAGCCAGGTATTCATGTCCCGTACTGAAAAACATCACTTTATCTCCCTTTCTGATAGTCCCGTTAACTATCTTGAAATAAGCTATTATTCCCCTGAAGGAGTTGAACATAGAATCAAAGATAAGGGCCTGAAGGGGAGCTTCCGGATCACCGGCCGGAGGGGGAATAACATCTACTATTTTTTCAAGGATTGTGTCGACACCCATACCCGTCCTGCCGCTTGCTTCTATAATGTCCTCCCTTTTGCATCCTACCAGGTCGACTATCTGATCCTTTACCTCTTCGGGCATTGCATTGGCCATATCCATCTTATTCAGCACAGGGATTATCTCGAGGTCATGATCGATCGCCATATATAAATTCGAGATGGTCTGCGCCTGAATTCCCTGTGTGGCATCAATAACCAGCAGGGCTCCTTCGCAGGAAGCTATTGACCTTGATACTTCATATGAAAAATCAACATGGCCGGGAGTGTCAATAAGGTTCAGATAATACTTCTCGCCCTTATGCATGTGCTCCATCTGTATGGCATGACTCTTTATGGTTATGCCTCTCTCCCTCTCCAGATCCATACTGTCGAGGACCTGGTTCTGGAATTCCCTTTCATTTATTGTATTGGTTTTCTCAAGCAGCCTGTCGGCCAAAGTGCTTTTACCGTGGTCGATATGGGCTATGATACAGAAATTCCTGATTCTATGCATCCTGTTGATTGTCTGAAAAACAGGTGCAAATATATAAAATTATAAAACACACATATTATAAACATGTAGAGCCAAGGCATGCCTTGGCTCCACAACATTACAATACGGATGCGAAAAATTAATATTTATTAATATGGCATTCCACCGCCCATTCCCTGAGGAGGCATCGGAGGCTGCTTTTCTTCCTTCTCGTCAACAACAACCGCTTCGGTTGTAAGGAACATGCCTGCAACTGATGCTGCGTTCTCGAGGGCTACCCTTACTACCTTAACAGGATCAATAACACCAGAGTCGTAAAGTTTCTCGAACTTGTCGGTCTGGGCATTGTAACCATAGTCGCCCTTTCCTGACTTGACGGCCTGTACAATGACAGCGCCTTCTTTGCCTGCATTGACTGAAATCTGACGCAGAGGCTCCTCTATGGCGCGCTTGATTATTTCAATACCGGTTGTCTGGTCTTCATTTTCGCCCTTGAGTTTTTCGAGTGATGAAATGGCGCGGATATAAGCCACACCGCCTCCGGGAACAATACCTTCCTCGATGGCAGCACGGGTTGCATGAAGTGAATCATCAACGCGGTCCTTCTTGTTCTTCATCTCAACTTCAGAAGCTGCACCAATATAAAGAACAGCTACACCGCCTGACAGTTTTGCAAGACGCTCCTGCAGTTTTTCCTTGTCATAATCGGAAGTGGTGGTGGTCATCTGCTGCTTGATCTGTCCTATCCTTGCCTGAATCATTTCCTTGTCGCCGAAACCGTTTACAATGGTAGTGTTCTCCTTGTTAACAGTCACTTTTTCAGATGTTCCGAGCATATCAAGAGTAGCATGCTCAAGCTTGAGGCCTTTTTCTTCCGAAATAACTGTTCCGCCTGTCAGAATGGCAATGTCTTCAAGCATCTCTTTCCTTCTGTCACCAAAACCCGGAGCTTTAACGGCACAAACCCTGAGGGAGCCGCGAAGCCTGTTCACAACGAGAGTTGCAAGAGCTTCTCCTTCAACATCCTCTGAAATAATAAGAAGCGGACGACCGTTCTGGGCAGTGGCTTCAAGAATGGGAAGCATATCTTTCATCGAGGAGATCTTCTTGTCGTAAATCAGGATGAAGGGATTCTCAAGGTCAGCTTCCATCTTCTCGGTGTTTGTAACAAAATAAGCCGAGATATAACCGCGGTCAAACTGCATACCCTCTACAACCTCAACGGACGTGGTGGTTCCCTTGGCTTCCTCTACGGTGATAACACCTTCTTTTTTAACCTTTTCCATTGCCTCAGCAATGAGCTTGCCTATCTCAACATCGTCGTTGGCAGAAATCCTCGCAACCTGTTCGATCTTGCTGAGGTCATTGCCGACAACCTGAGCCTGTGATTTCAGATGAGCAACAACTTTTTCAACTGCTTTGTCGATACCTCTCTTAACATCCATCGGGTTTGCACCGGCAGTGATGTTCTTCAGACCAACAGAGATAATTGCCTGGGCAAGAACAGTTGCGGTTGTGGTTCCGTCGCCGGCAATGTCACCGGTTTTTGATGCAACTTCCTTTACCATCTGGGCGCCCATATTCTCATAGCCATCCGACAGTTCAATGTCCTTGGCAACGGTCACTCCGTCCTTCGTAACATGAGGAGCTCCGAATTTCTTTTCAAGAACCACATTGCGGCCCTTGGGTCCAAGGGTTACCTTTACTGCATTCGCTAACTTGTCAACTCCTTCTTTAAGCTGAGCACGAGCTTCAATATCGAATTTAATCTCTTTTGCCATATTTTCTAAGATTTAATGGTTTGCGTTAATTACTGAATGAAAAGAATGTCGGACTGTGATATGAGAAGATAATCCTCATTGTCGATGTTAAGTTCCTGGCCTGAATACTTGCCATAAAGAACCACATCCCCCTTCTTAACCTCCATCTCTTCATCTTTTTTCGGAGCTCCAACCATGACTACCGTGCCCTGACGAGGTTTTTCCTTTGCTGAATCCGGAATAATGATACCGCTTGCAGTCTTAGCTTCAGCTTCATGAGGTTTTACAAGAACCTTCCCAGCCAATACCTTTCCTTTTACTTGTGCCATGTTTATTTAGTTTTAAAGTTAATGATTTGATTTCTGCCTCTACTTTTAGCGAAATTTATGCCAAACGGTTTTTTACTGACACTCGCTGCATCAGAACGACATTTTATCGGTCATATCCTGACAAATTCCACTCAGCTTTCATGACATCATGACATATACTGTTAAATATCAACACTATGGCCTATATAAAAACAAGGTGTCAGTTTATGACAAACTGACACCTTGTTTAATATATTTATTACAATGTCCTTAGTTCTCAGGCTGTTGTTCGTTGCCGGCAGGCGTTGAAGCCGGCTCTGACGGAACAGCTGTCGGTAGAGTGGGGATGGCATTGGGGTCAACAGCGTTCTGAATCGAATTCTCAATCCTTGAACGCTCTGCGCCCGATCCCCGGGGTATGGTGGCAGTCGCCACAACACAGAGAATAAGTATCGAGGCAGCCAGGGTCCATGTTGATTTTTCAAGAAAATCAGCGGTTTTCCTGATCCCCATCGACTGTCCGGCAGAAGTGAAGTTGGCAGCCAGACCACCGCCTTTGGAATTCTGTACCAGCACTATCAATACCTGAAGAACGCAGGCTATTATTATTATGACTGAAACAAAAATGTATATTCCCATTTCTATGCTATTTAATTATCTCTCTTATCTTTTCAATTTGAGCCGCAAAGTAACCACTTTTTTCCGGAAATTTCAAACATAATTTTTCATAAATATCTATCGCCTTGGAATAATAACCCTGGGTTACATAGATCCTTGCCAGAGTTTCGGTGACAAATCCTCCCTGTTCTTCGGTAAACGGTTTCGAAAGATCCTCATTCGGGACAACCGGTTTTTCGGCATGAGGGACTATCCTCGGATTAGCCATAATGAACCGGTCAATAAGATCAGCCTGTGC
>JAKLIJ010000034.1 GCA_022709665.1 Bacteroidota bacterium | reverse complement strand
TCCGTCGCCTGACATCTCGAATATGGCCAGCTCCGAAGTCGAGCCAAACCTGTTCTTTACCGACCTGAGCAGACGGTAAACATAATTGTTGTCGCCCTCAAAATAAAGAACAACATCAACAATGTGTTCCAGAACCTTTGGACCTGCCAGTGTCCCGTCCTTTGTGATGTGTCCGATCAGGAAAACCGGGATCCCCGTTATCTTGGAATACCTGAGAAGACTTGCAGAACACTCCCTGACCTGAGAAACGGTGCCGGCCGATGAATCGAGAGTACCGGTATGAATAGTCTGGATGGAATCAACTATTATGAGTTCAGGCTTCAGATTGTCAGCCTGTACAAGTATGTTCTCCAGATCAGTTTCGCTGTATATATAGCATACAGGATTGTTCTTTTTTATTCTTTTGGACCTGAGACTGATCTGTTCCTCACTTTCTTCGCCTGAGACATACAGAACCTTCCTGTCGGTAAGCTCAAGTGCAATCTGCAGGGCAAGAGTCGATTTACCGACACCCGGTTCTCCTCCCAGCAGGATAAGGGATCCGGGAACGAGACCTCCTCCAAGCAGTCTGTCGAGTTCGTTAATACCTGTAAGCTGCCTGTTCTGTTCATCCGACCTTACATCGCTGAGCAGTTCGGGTTTCTTTCTTTCCTTACCGGCAAAAAGGGTCCGGTCGAGTTGTTTGACGGGAACAATAATCTCTTCGTGGTAAGTGTTCCATTCCTTGCAGGCAGGGCATTTCCCTATCCATTTGGCCGATTCCGCACCGCAATTCTGGCAGACGAAAACTGTCTTCGGCTTAGCCATTGTTTTTTACTTTTCGGTTATTTCGTGAAAGCATCCAGAAAGCCACTCCTCCCAGCACCAATACCAGGAGAAGCTGCGATTCGTGAGTCAGTATGGCATAGGCGGAGGCATCCTCGATACTTACGCCTTCGACGAACGCTATTCCCCTTGAGACGAAGTAATGAAAAGCCCCGATGCCTCCCTGGACAGGCGCCGACATGGCCAGGCTGCCTATAACAAGGATAAACAGGGAGTCGCCGAATGACAGGTGAGAAGTGCTTTCGAGGCAGAACACAACCACCCAGGTCATCATGGCATAGCTGAACCAGATAAGAATAGTGTGTAAAATAAATTCCCAGCCTCTCCTGAGCTTCAGAATGGTACGAAAGCCATTGACAACACCTCCGGCAATATCGAACATCTTCGAGAAGAAACGGATGGTGCGGAGTTTCTTTTTGTACCTTATAAGAAGGAAGAGAGAGAGCGCTGACAGGCCTATAATTAAAGCCCAAAGTATCCATGCCGACCCGAAGGAGTTCAGTACCTTTTCCCTGAAGGGATCAATGATAGCCTCGTTGAGATAGTCCTTTATCTTCCTTCCGCTGGTAAAGAAAACTCCTACCATTATAACAAGCATTGATAACAGATCGATGGTCCTTTCCAGAACAACCGTACCTATAAGCTGATCGACGGGTATGTTTTCCTTTTTTCCCAAGGCCATGCACCTTGTTATCTCCCCTATCCTTGGAAGGGCAAGGTTGGCCAGGTAGCCCGACATCATTGAATGGAAAGTGTTCCGGAAACCCGGATTGTGACCAAGGGGATTAATAAGTAAGATCCACCGGCGTGTCCGGCTCAGATAAGCTATTATCCCAAAAAAAACAGAAAGTACCAGCCACATATAATTGGCGCCGGTAAGGCTGTCCCTGAGCGATCCGAAGTCAACAGTCCTGAAAGCGATCCACAGTAGCAGGATACCTGCGGCCAGAAATGCAATGACCTTGGCGGCCTGTATTAGTGTTTTTCTCAAACTCAGATCAGTTTATTTGTATTTGTATCGGGGAAGATGATCTTTGGCCGGAACACTTTCGCCTCTTCAAAATCCATTGATGCAAATGACATTATCAGCAGTATGTCGTCAATCTGTGCTTTCCTTGCAGCAGCCCCGTTGAGGCTGATAAGGCCCGACCCTCTCTCTCCTCTGATAACATAGGTCTCCAGCCTTTCCCCGTTATTGACGTTTACGACAAGAACCTTTTCATTCTCTATAAGCCCTGCAGCATCCATAAGATCCTCGTCGATCGCTATGCTCCCCATGTAATTCAGGTTGGCTTCAGTGACCTTCACCCTGTGGATCTTGGACTTCAGCATTTCAATGTGCATCTGTAATGTCGTTAGTTATTTCTGAATGCAAAGTTAATAAGCTTTTAATTCACATCACAGGTACTTCTACATTATCTATCAGACGGATGCTTCCGGCTCTGACAGCTACGCATGCGTAATACTTTCTCCCGGCTTTCATTTCAGATTTCGACTGAAGCGGTTTTAGCTCAAGGTCATCAGCAATTTCAAAATATTCCACCCTGAAAGCTCCCGCACTTTCAATTTTATGCCTTACATGTTCATTAATGGCGGGTACATCATTTTTGTCAATCAAAAGAGCTGCGTCAGAAAGCGCCGCGAAGATGACACCTGCCTTCTTTCTCAGCTCCGGGTCGAGAAGCCGGTTGCGGCTGCTCATTGCAAGACCGTCAGCCTCCCTTATAACAGGATTGCCAATTATTTCCACCCTGCTGCCGGTCTGCCTGACCAGTTCCCTTATAACTGCCAGCTGCTGAAAATCCTTCTGCCCAAAATATGCTTTGCCGGGCTTTACTATTTCAAAAAGCCTGCTGACTACCTGGGCAACCCCGTTGAAATGTCCGGGCCTGTGAAGAGCCTCCATCACATTGTCGAGATTACCGAAACTGAAACGGCGATTGTCCTCCTTTGGATATATATCCTTGTCCTGAGGCATGAAGACAATGTCATTGCTCCTCATCACTCCTGCAAGCATTGCCAGATCGCTTCCGGGAGTACGCGGATAGTTCTTAAGGTCGTTTTTGTCGTTGAACTGGGTGGGATTGACGTAAATACTTACCACAACAACCGGACAGACTGCAATGGCATTCCTTACCAGAGAGAGATGACCTTCATGAAGAGCCCCCATGGTGGGGACAAATCCGATTGGGGCTAAAGCTGACTTCCCCAGACTGATACGAAGGCCCCTCACTGTCGTTATCGTTTTCATGTAACAGGATTTTAATGCAAACCTAAGAGAAATTGAAAAACTTTTTGCACGGGTATCAAATAAAATATGAGGGGCTATCGATGGAAAGCATGGGCAAGGCATTGATTATATTGTCATTTTTTATTATTATCTTTGCACATTGTTATGGATTGGCATATCCGGGAGGGTAAATGGAAAGCAAAAAAGTATTGTTTATCTCGCAGGAGATAACTCCATATTTAAATGAAACCAAGCTGTCGAAGATCGGAAGGTATCTTCCGCAGGGGATTCAGGAAAGGGGAAAGGAGATAAGAACCTTTATGCCGAGATACGGGAGCATTAATGAAAGAAGGAACCAGCTCCATGAGGTTATAAGGCTTTCGGGGATGAATCTCATTATCGACGACACTGATCATCCGCTTATCATTAAAGTTGCATCAATCCAGTCGGCCCGCATGCAGGTCTACTTTATTGACAATGATGATTATTTCCAGAGAAAGTATACAGTAAGCGATACTTCGGGAAAGGAGTTCGAGGATAATGATGAGCGTGCCCTTTTCTTTGCCAGGGGTGTAATAGAAACTGTCAAAAAACTCAGATGGGCGCCCGACCTGGTCCATTGTCACGGATGGATGACCTCGCTGGTGCCTGTTTATCTTCGGAGCATCTACCACGATGATCCCCTCTTTCATAATTACAAAATCATCTATTCAGTTTACAATAACGATTTCAAGCTTCCTTTCCGGTCCAGTTTTGCCGATAAGCTCAGGTACGACGGGATCGACGGAGAGAGCCTGAAACTGGTAAAATCACCCGACTTCATAAATGTGTCCAAACTGGCAATTAAATATTCCGATGCCGTTATCATAGGAAGTGAGAAAATCAATCCGGAACTGGAGAAACACCTCAGTACAATAGGAAAGCCGGTTCTGCCTTTCCAGGAAGAATCAGTGTACATCGATGCCTATAATGATTTCTATGATATGATACTCTCCTGATTATCCTGATTATCTTATCTGTCTTTCTGCAATATTTTTTTAATTTTCTTCGTTTTTTTAGCTAACAGTTACGAAAGACTGTTATTGTTTTAACAATCAAAAACTGAGACAAATGTGCGGAATAGTAGGCTACATCGGGTCCAAAGCTGCGAGAGAGATAGTAATAAAGGGATTGAAACTTCTTGAATACCGCGGTTACGACTCCGCAGGTATGGCTCTTGTTAACGGTGAAACGAGGATCTTCAAATGCAAGGGGAGGGTGGAAGACCTTGAAAAAATGGTTAGCAACAGCGATTTCAACGGCACCCTTGGAATGGGCCATACAAGATGGGCTACCCATGGTGAACCGAATGAGCTGAATGCTCACCCTCAGGTATCGCACAAAGGCAACTTCATAGTTGTTCATAACGGGATCATTGAGAATTACGCTCTCATAAAAAAGCATCTACAGGGAAAGGGGATCCAGTTCAGCAGTCAGACCGATACGGAAGTGCTGGCAAACCTTATCGAGCATCTCTATGTTGAGGGCGATCTTACCGCCGAGGAGGCAATAACACTGGCGCTTAACAGGGTTGAGGGCGCTTACGGCCTGGTTATAATCTGCACAAAGGAGACCGACAGGCTTTTTGCCGCACGAAAAGGAAGCCCGCTGGTTATCGGCGTCGGCGACGGCGAAAACTTCATAGCTTCCGATGCTACTCCCATAGTGGAATATACACAGCGGGTCATTTATCTTAAGGACGACGACCTTGCTATAATTAAAAAGGATGAGCTTGTGCTTAAAACCGTCCGCCCGAAAAATATAGAACCGGAAGTAAAAGAGGTTGACCTCAAGATAGGGGAGATTGACAAGGAGGGATACGCACACTTTATGCTTAAGGAAATCTTCGAACAACCCAGAGCTATTCACGATACCTTCAGGGGAAGGGTGCTTCCCGATCACAGCGGAATTATGCTCGGGGGACTTCACAGCGAGCTTGAGAACATATCCCGGGCCGAGAAGGTAATAATCGTTGCATGCGGGACTTCATATCATGCAGGATTGCTCGGGGAATACATTTTCGAGGAATATACACGGATACCGGTCGAAGTCGAGTACGCCTCGGAATTCCGGTACAGGGATCCCATTATAAAAAACGGCGACATTGTGATTGCGATAAGCCAGAGCGGTGAAACTGCCGACACTCTGGCTGCCATAAGGATTGCAAGGGAAAAAGGAGCAAAGGTGATTGGGATATGCAATGTTGTGGGTTCAAGCATCCCCCGCGAAACTGACGCCGGCGTTTATACACATGCCGGACCCGAGATCGGAGTGGCCTCAACCAAGGCATTTACGACTCAGGTGACCGTCCTTGCCATGATGGCCTTCGAAATAGGTTTCCTGAGAGGTACGATCACAGGAGACCGTTACAGGGAACTTATTGATGAACTTGTTTCTGTTCCGTCGAAGATAGAAAAGGCGCTTCAGGTCAACGAACAGGCCCTGGAACTTGCCAGAATATACCAGAACAAACGGAATGCACTTTATCTCGGACGCGGGTATCTTTTCCCGGTGGCCCTCGAGGGAGCGCTGAAACTCAAAGAAATTTCCTACATCCATGCCGAAGGCTATCCTGCCGCAGAGATGAAACACGGGCCGATAGCTCTTATAGATGAAGACATGCCGGTGGTAGTCGTGGCAACAAGCGACAACACTTATGATAAGATAGTAAGCAATATTCAGGAGATAAAAGCCCGAAAAGGAAGCGTAATAGCCATCGTTACAGAGGGAGATGAATTTATAAGAAAAATGGCCGATTACGTTCTCGAGGTTCCCGAAACACTTCCACCGTTCTCTGGGATACTGGCCGTTATACCGCTTCAACTGCTGTCGTACCATATCGCGGTACTAAGGGGATGCAACGTTGACCAGCCCCGGAACCTCGCCAAATCGGTAACCGTAGAATAACAGAAAATACTTCCTCTTATGAAACCCGCAATAAAATACAGGAAGCTTACCAGGGAAGATACCCTGAGCCTTACTAAAAACGGATGCAGCTGTGACGACTGGTCAAGGATTCATGTCGCTGAGGATTTCGATCCCTCGAGATACGTGAATGTGATTTTTTCAGGTGATATCAGGCTGGGCCGGCTGAACGGAACATATACCGACGAATCGGGCGTCACCATCAGATCAGGCATATCGAATGCACATATTCACAACTGCGATATCGGATCGAACGTAGTTATCTGCAATATAGGTGATTATATAGCAAACTTCCGGATAGGCGACAATGTGGTTATCAGGAACTGCAGCAAGATACACACTGAGGGCATGTCGACCTTCGGAAACGGGACAAAAGTGGCTGTGCTGAATGAAACAGGCGGCAGAACAGTCATGATATGGGATAAACTGTCGGCCCATGAAGCATATATTATAGCTCTCTACCGGCACAGGTACAAAGCGATCCTGAATATGGAAAAGATGGTAAGCGACTATTCCGCATCCATCAGGTCGGGCATGGGTTATATCGGAGACGGCTCCACAATAATAAGCTGCCGCAACATAAAAAATGTCAGAATAGGTCCGCATACCAGGATCGACGGCGCTATAAACCTGTATGAGGGTTCCATAAACAGCTGTGTTGAGGATCCGGTCTTTATCGGCCCCGGTGTGATAATGGAGCACTTCATTGTCTGCTCGGGTTCCATTATCACCGAATCGACTCTTATCGACAAGTGCTTTGTGGGACAGGGCTGTGTACTTGGGAAACACTATTCAGCTGAAAACTCCCTGTTCTTTGCTAACTGCGGAGGATACCACGGGGAAGCCTGTTCGATCTTTGCAGGGCCCTACACTGTGACACATCATAAATCGACACTTCTCATCGCCGGGATCTTCTCCTTTATGAATGCAGGAAGCGGTTCCAACCAGAGCAACCACATGTACAAGCTCGGGCCGATACATCAGGGTATCATGGAAAGAGGATCAAAGACCACAAGCGATTCGTATGTGCTGTGGCCTGCACGCATCGGTCCTTATACCCTTGTGATGGGACGTCACTACAAGAACATGGATACCTCATCGCTTCCGTTCTCGTACCTTATCGAGAGCAATGATGAAAGCATACTTGTTCCGGGGATTAACCTCAGGAGCGTAGGAACAATCAGGGATGCCCAGAAATGGCCTCTCCGCGACCGGCGAAAGGACCCTGAGATACTCGATCAGGTGAACTTCAACCTTCTCAGTCCCTATACCATCCGGAAAATGTTCGAAGGCAGGGAACTGCTGAGAAAACTGAAATCGGTCTCGGGCCCGGTCTCGGGTTCGTATTCATACAATAACATGAAAATCAGGGGAGATTCCCTTGAAAGAGGCATACAGATGTACCAGACCGGGATTAATAAATTCCTGGGGAACTCGCTGATCAAGAGACTCGAACATACTGAGTTCAAAACCAACAGCGAGCTTCAGCAACGACTCAAACCCGATCAGGCCATGGGCAAAGGCGAATGGGTCGACCTTGCAGGTCTGATAGCTCCCGTGAAGGCTGTCACAAAGCTTATAGACAATATCGAAAGCGGTGTCATCGATACAATAGGCGGGGTGGCTGACGCTTTCCGGAAGATGCACCAGTCATACTACAAGTGGGAGTGGACCTGGGCCTGCGAAAGGATTGAACAGGAGGAAGGCAAACCGGTAAAGGAGTTCACTGCTGCCGACATCATAAAAATAACCGAACGCTGGAAAAAAAGCGTTATCGATCTGGATAAAATGCTTTATGAGGATGCCAGAAAGGAATTCACCCTTTCGTCAATGACCGGATTCGGGATTGACGGCGGAGAAGAGGTGAAACGACTCGATTTTGAGCAGGTAAGGGGCGCTTTTGAATCGAATGGGGTCGTATCCGCAATCCAGGATCATATAGAGCAGAAAACCGCCCTTGGAAATGAGCTGATAGAAAGAATATCCGGGATAAAAAGCTGATATCTATCTGCCTGAATACATCTTTTCGTAATACTTCTCATAGTCTCCCGAGAGAACTCCCGAGAGCCAGGCGTCGTGGCTGAGATACCAGTCCACAGTTTTTTCAAGTCCTTCTGAAAACTCCGGGATGGGGGCCCATCCAAGTTCAGAACGCAGTTTTGACGAATCAATGGCATATCTGAGGTCATGACCGGGCCTGTCCTTAACGAAGCTTATAAGCTTCTCCGAAGCGCCTTCGGACCGTCCAAGCTTCCTGTCGAGTATTCTGCAAAGAAGCCTTATCAGATCAATATTCTTCCATTCGTTGTTCCCGCCAATGTTATAGGTCTCTCCATTCCTTCCCCTGTGAAATATCATGTCGATGGCTGCAGCATGGTCCTCAACATAAAGCCAGTCGCGGACATTCTCGCCCCGGCCGTAAACAGGAACAGGCCTGTTATTTCTTATGTTGTTGATCACAAGAGGTATCAGCTTCTCGGGGAACTGGTTGGGGCCATAGTTGTTGGAGCAGTTTGAAATCACTACAGGCAGACCGAAAGTGTGGCCGTAGGCCCTTACCATGTGGTCGGAACCGGCTTTTGATGCAGAATAAGGACTTTTGGGATCATAGGAAGTGTTTTCGGTGAACAGCCCCTCATCGCCGAGTGATCCGTAGACCTCATCAGTCGATATATGATAGAAAAGCTTTCCGCTGCTTCTGTCTTTCCAGGAAGCAAGAGCGGCATTCAGAAGATTAACTGTCCCTACAATGTTTGTTAACACAAAATCGTCGGGCGAGGTAATGGACCTGTCGACATGCGATTCGGCTGCAAGATGGATGATACCGTCAAAATCATACTTGCTGAAGAGTTCAAGGACGGTCTGCTTGTTCACAATGTCGATCCTTTCGAAGACATAGTTTTCACAATTTTCAATGTCAGTCAGGTTTTCAAGGTTGCCCGCATAGGTGAGCTTATCGGCATTTACTATCCTGTATCCCGGATATCCCCTTACAAATCGTCTTACAACATGCGAGCCAATAAAACCGGCCCCTCCGGTTATCAGAAGGGTTTTTGAGATTCCCATATCATCGCTGTTTTCTTATATATTTCTCCCATTCCCATGCAGTCAGCATCGCTTCATCGAGTGTGCTCCTGGTCCGCCAGCCCAGTTCCCTGTTGGCCAATGCCGGATCAGCCCATATCTGCTCAATATCTCCTTCCCTTCGTCCTGTTATCTGATAGTTCAGGCTGACTCCTGAAACACGTTCGAAAGATTTAATGGCTTCGAGTACAGAGACACCCTTTCCGGTGCCGAGGTTAAATACTTCATAGGCTTCCTTGTTTTTCTTTTCAAGAAGCCTTTTAACAGCGGTGACATGCGCCTTTGCAAGATCAACTACATGGAGATAGTCCCTCACGCACGAACCATCAGGGGTGTTGTAATCGTTACCGAAGACCTTCAGTTCTTTCCTGAGACCGTAGGCTGTCTGGGTTATGTACGGGACCAGATTTTCCGGAACACCTCTGGGAAGTTCGCCGATAAGAGCTGAGGGATGAGCTCCGATCGGGTTGAAATACCTGAGCGATATGGCATTAATGCCTGTGCCGGCCGACACTGTGTCGCGAATGATCTCTTCTCCTATCTGCTTTGTGTTACCATAGGGCGACATTGCAGGCTTAACCGGAGCATCCTCCGAAACCGGCAGCTTGTCGGGCTGACCATAAACAGTGCATGATGAAGAGAAAACAAAAAACGGAAGGTTCCTCGTCTTCATGGAATCCAGCAGATTCATCAGCGATACAAGGTTGTTCCTGTAATATTCGAGAGGCTTGTGAACTGATTCACCTACAGCCTTGTATGCGGCAAAATGAATAATACCTGAAATATCCCCGTGCTCATCGAAAAAGGAATCGAGCTTTTCACGGTTGCACAGATCAAATACCGAAAGCGAAGGCCTTATCCCTGTGATTGAAGCTATACGGTCGATAACCTCAGCTTCCGAATTGTAAAGGTTGTCAGCTATAACAACTTCAAAGCCTTCTTCAATAAGTTCCACTGCCGTATGGGAACCTATATAACCGGTTCCTCCTGTGACAAGTATTTTGTTTTTCTTCATTGTTGTTTCCGAATGTGTTATTTCTTATCTGTATTCCTGAGAAGCGGATGATAATCACCTACCGGTCCGATAGGATTGGAATTCCTGATTGTAAAAGCTGTTATAACTGACTGGCGTGCATCATTGAGACCAAATCCCTTTCCTGCAAGTATTTCCCGGTACGATGTCGTATGAAGCTCTCCGAAACCTTCGCTGAACTCAATTTCTTCATTTTCAACAGTTATAGACCTGTAGGTCCTTTTTCCTGCTTCCTTTGCTGACTGCGGAAGGTCGCCGGCATCGATGCTCAGAAACCATCTTACCCTTGCATTTTTCAGTTCGAGATATCCGGCAGCCTTGTTCGGTTGCGAGAGATGCACTATGTTTTTGGTTGTTTCTCCGAAGATCCATCCGAGCATGTCGAAGAAATGAATACCTATATTGGTGGCTACACCACCCGATTTCTGTGTGTCGCCTTTCCAACTGATGTAATACCAGTTCCCCCTGCTTGTAATATATGTGAGATCGATATCATAAACTTTTCCTTCAGGGCCTTTCTTTATCTTTTCCCTGAGAGCGATGATAGCCGGATGAAGACGCAGCTGCAGTATGGTATATATCTTCCTTCCCGTTTCATTTTCAATCTCCTGAAGCGCATCCACATTCCATGGGTTGAGCACAATGGGCTTTTCACAGATGGCTTCGGCCTGGTGCCTGAGGGCAAACCTGATGTGCGAGTCGTGAAGATAGTTCGGCGAGCATATACTCACATAATCAATCTTGGTGCCGAGCCTCTTCAGCTTGTCGAGATGCCGGTCGAACCTTTCAAATTCAACAAAAAAATCGCTGTGAGGAAAATACCCGTCGAGCAAACCTACACAGTCAAACTTGTCGAGGCTTGCCAGAAGGTTGTTGCCTGTGTCCTTGATAGCCTTCAGATGGCGGACTGCAATGTAGCCCGCAACGCCAATCAGCCCGAAATTCTTCGGAGTGGATTCCATAATATCTTAATTAACAATTTATTACTCTGTTATTTTATTAACAATGCCGTCTTTAAATAAATACCGGTCACGACTTTCAGGACAAACTGCAAAGCCTTCGGCGTCGAAATGAAGCTTGTGGCCGTATTCGCTCATCCATCCGGTCTGGCGGGCAGGATTCCCGACAACCAGCGCATAGGGTTTTACATCCCTGGTAACAACAGCTCCGGCCCCGATAAAGGCAAACCTGCCTATGGTGTGTCCGCACACAATGGTGGAGTTCGCCCCTATGGTGGCTCCCTTCTCTACAAGCGTTTCAGCATACTGATTCTTCCTGTTGACCGCGCTCCTCGGATTAACAACATTTGTAAAAACCACCGAGGGTCCGAGAAAGACGTCATCTTCACAGATAACGCCCGTATAAACCGATACATTGTTCTGGACCTTTACATTGGATCCCAGCTTCACTCCGGGCGATACTACAACGTTCTGCCCGATATTGCAGTTTTTACCGATCACCGATCCGGTCATAATATGACTGAAATGCCATATTTTAGTTCCTTTTCCGATGCTGACGCCCTCGTCGATCACAGCTGTCTCATGAGCAAAATACTCCTTTTCCATTATTTGTGCTTTTCAAAGAATTCAATTACAGCGCCTGTTATATGTTCAAGCTGATCCTGCTCCATTTCGGTGTGCACCGGAAGCGAAAGTACTTCCCTGCACAGAAGGGTGGTTACCGGGAAATCATTTTCAGTGTATCCCAGATACCTGTAGGCTTCCTGCATGTGAAGAGGTGCGGGATAATAAACCATCGAAGGAATGCCGTGTTCCTGGAGGTATTTCTTAAGCTCGTCTCTCAGCCCGTTCCCTACCCTTATAGTATACTGATGAAAAATATGTGTTGATTGTTTTTCCCTTTCAGGTATCACCAGATTGCTGCATTCCCTGAATGCGTTGTCATAGAAAGCGGCTACCTTCTGACGGGCTTTGTTGAAGCTGTCGAGATGCTTCAGCTTTACCCTCAGGATCTCTGCCTGTATGGTGTCGAGCCTCGAATTAACTCCAATGTCGTTGTAGTGGTAACGCATTTTCATGCCATGGTTGGAAATGCTCCTTATCTTCGATGCAAGCCCGTCGTCGTCGGTGTATACGGCACCTCCGTCGCCGTAGCAGCCAAGGTTCTTCGAGGGGAAAAAGGATGTGGTTCCGGCGTTGCCTATAGTCCCTGCCTTCTTCCTTGTTCCGTCGGGGAAGATGAAATCACTTCCGGTAGCCTGCGCCGCATCCTCTATTACAAACAGGTTGTTTTCGGCAGCCAGCTTCAGGATACTGTCCATGGGAGAACACTGGCCGAAAAGATGTACCGGCACTATGGCCCTGGTCCTGCCGGTGATAGCCCTGGCGATGCCTTCAACCGAAATATTGAATGTACCCGGATCAGGATCTACAATAACCGGCTTCATGCCAAGAAGCGCCACTGTCTCGAGAGTTGCAATAAATGTAAAGTTGGTGGTTATAACCTCATCCCCGGGCTTCAGGCCAAGCGACATCATTGTTATCTGAAGGGCATCGGTGCCGTTGGCGCATGAAATGACGTTCCTCACTCCAAGATAATCACTGAGTTCTTCCTCAAAGTGCTTTACCCCGGGGCCTTTTATAAATGATGACGAATTGATAACCGAGAAGATTGCTTTGTCAATATCCGACCTGAGCCGCTCATACTGGACCTTCAGATCGACCATCTGGATCTCTCTCATTTGAAAAGAAAATATTTGGTTACGAAGATAATGTTTTTAACCGTAAATATCCGCCGATGCCTCATTGCCGGATCATTAACATACTTGCTGACAAATCGATAAAAACATGTTCTTAAAATGTTGATAACATGCCCGCGTTTTTTTAGGGAAAGCCTCCCTGATGACCTTATTTTGTCGGCAGTTAAAGAGACCTGATTTTGGATATCAAAGCTTTCATAAGGGAATTGTTGTTCAGTAACGATTGCGTCATTGTACCGGGGTTTGGAGGGTTCATTGGCAATCTTTCACCAGCCCGTCTTGATAATAATACAGGCGTCTATTTTCCCCCGTTGAAGCAGATATCCTTCAACAGGAACCTGAGTCATAACGACGGACTTCTGATAGGCAGGATTTCGATGGCCACCGGGCTTAACTATGCTGATTCACGCCGCCTGGTAGAGGATTTTTCCGCCGATATAAGGGAAAGGCTGTCCTCCGGACAACGGGTTGTTTTTGATCATATCGGAACATTTGTTAACAACCATGAGAACAATCCCGAGTTTGAACCGGAAGCCGGTATCAACTATTTTCCGGGCTCATTCGGCCTTGAACCCTTCCAGTGGAATCCTCCGAAGGAATACGACATAAGGAAGAGGGTGAGCGGACGGATATCAAAGGAGCCTGTAAAACTTAACTCCGGAAGAAAAAACCTGTGGAGAGCCGCGATTCTGGTTCCCGTCCTTGCTCTTCTTGTAGCCGTTCCGTTCAGGACTGACCTGTTCCATCGCGGAGTGGAAGCCACATCACTCAACCCTCTCGTATCAGCTGAGTTTGAAAACAACAGAAAAGCCATTGAAGAGGAAAGCATGGCTGAACCGGCAGCGGAGACCCGGCAAACTGAAGCAGAAATGACAACGCCCTCTCGGGAAATACGGGGATCGGATGAATCCGGCCCGGCAATACCTGTCAGTGGAATCAGATATTCAATTATAACCGGAAGCTTCAGATCAGAAGAAAATGCCCTTTCCCACATAAGTGAACTGAAAGCCGACGGTTATAAACCTGAAATGCAGCAGGCAGCAAACGGCTTCTTCAGAGTGACAGCCATGACCTGCTCAAGCAAGGCACAGGCTGTTCAGACACGCGACAGCATTGCAGCAAAATTCCCGGGAGCCTGGGTATCTACCGTAAAATCATCTATTTAACAGCGCTTCCGTTACTCACCGGCGATTCAGGTGTTACCATAACAAGCTTACCGTCCCTGTCTTCAGCCATAAGTATCATTCCTTTCGACTCTATGCCCTTTATTTTCCTGGACTCAAGATTTGCAACTATTGAAATCTGTCTGCCAATGATAGCAGCAGGATCATAATATTCGGCGATGCCGGAAACTATTGTTCTGACATCCAGACCAGTGTCGATTTTAAGCTTGAGAAGCTTGGTTGTCTTCGGAACTTTTTCGGCTTCGAGAATGGTCGCTGTCCTTATGTCGATCTTTGTGAAATCGTCGAACGATACCGGATCCTTTGAGGGCATAGCCTGCGAAGTCGCAGCTAAATTGGCCTTTTTTACCGAAACAAGCTTGTTGATCTGCTTTTCTATATCGCTGTCTTCTATCTTTTCGAAAAGAAGGCCCGGTTCCCCGATCCGGTGACCTGCAGGAAGCAGATCATCCCTTCCGGCATCATCCCATGGTTTCAGTGTGATGTTGATCCATTTCCTGAGGGTACTCATCGAGAACGGCAGGAAAGGCTCAAGTATGATCGTGAGATTGGCTGTGATCTGAAGAGATATGTTCATAATGGTCCTGACACGCCCCGGCTCATTCTTTACAAGCTTCCATGGCTCAGAGTCGGCAAGATACTTGTTCCCGAGCCGGGCAAGGTTCATAGCCTCCCTGAGCGCTTCCCTGAACCGGTACGACTCAAGGCTCGATTCTACATTTTCCCTTATCTTCGATATCTCTTCCAGTACCGACCTGTCGGTTTCAGTAGTCTCACCCCTTTCCGGTACATACCCTTCATAATACTTGCCTGTGAGAACAAGAGTACGGTTGACAAAGTTGCCGAGTATGGCAACCAGTTCATTGTTGTTACGGGCCTGGAAATCCTTCCAGGTAAAGTCGTTATCCTTGGTTTCCGGTGCATTGGCGCAAAGAGTGTATCTCAGTACATCCTGCTTGCCCGGGAAATCCTCGAGGTACTCATGGAGCCATACCGCCCAGTTCCTCGAGGTAGATATCTTGTCGTTTTCCAGATTCAGAAACTCGTTTGCCGGGACGTTGTCGGGAAGTATAAACGATCCCTCGGCCCTTAGCATCGACGGAAAAATTATGCAATGAAAGACGATGTTGTCCTTTCCTATAAAGTGAACAATTTTTGTTTCGGGATCCTTCCAGTATTTCTCCCAGTCGGGAGTCAGCTCCCTCGTTGCCGAGATATATCCTATGGGAGCGTCGAACCAGACATAAAGAACCTTGCCGCCGGCGCCTTCCACGGGTACCGGAACTCCCCAGTCGAGGTCGCGGCTTACCGCCCTCGGCTGAAGCCCCTGATCGATCCACGACTTACACTGCCCGTAAACATTGGTCTTCCATTCCTTATGGTCCTCAAGTATCCACTTGCGAAGCCATCCTTCATACCTGTCGAGCGGCAGGTACCAGTGAAGTGTCTCCTTCAGAACGGGCTTGCTTCCGCTTATGGTGGAATGAGGATTTATAAGATCGTTCGGACTGAGCGAAGTCCCGCATTTTTCACACTGATCCCCATAGGCGTTCTCGTTTCCGCAGTGCGGACAGGTCCCGACTATATACCTGTCGGCCAGAAAACACCCGGCCTCTTCATCATAGTATTGTTCGCTGGTTTTCTCAACAAATTCTCCCTTTTTGTACAAGGTCAGGAAGAAATCGGATGCCGTCTCATAATGGATCTTGTTGGAAGTGCGGGAATAAATGTCGAATGCTATCCCGAAATCCTCAAATGCCTTCTTGTTGATGGCATGATAGCGGTCAACAACCTCCTGAGGTGTGATCCCTTCATTCCTGGCCTTGAGGGTAATGGGAACGCCGTGCTCATCCGATCCGCAGATCGAAATCACGTCAAGCCCCTTCATCCTGAGATATCTTGTGTAGATGTCGGAAGGGACATATACACCTGCAAGATGGCCTATGTGCAATGGCCCGTTGGCATAGGGAAGGGCCGAGGTAATAAGATATCTCCTGTAATTCTTCATGTCAGAAAAGAATGGTCATTTTATAAAAACCACAAAGATAATGTTTATTCATGCAGTTGCTTTGATTGACTATATGGATTATTTTTACGGATTATAAGGCTGCAGATGTCAGAAAATAAAATCCGTCCGCCATACCTAAGAAAAGGGGATGAAGTGGCAATAGTATCCCCTTCGTGGGCTATAACCGAAGACAGGATCGACCGGGCAGTTACACTCCTTGAGGAATGGGGATTGAAAGTCAGGACCGGAAGGAACATTCTCAAAAAGTGTGGCCCCTTTGCAGGTACTGACGATGAAAGGCTTTCTGATCTCAATGAGATGACAGGCAACAGGAAGATTAAGGCTGTTTTCTGCTCGCGAGGGGGATACGGTCTTTCTAGGATAATCGACCGGGTCGATTTCTCTCCCCTTACGGCAAGACCCAAATGGTATGCCGGTTTCAGCGATATCACCGTGCTTCACCTCTGGCTTAACCAGGTTTGCGGAATCATGTCGGTACACGGTGAAATGCCTCTGAATTTTAAGGATCCTGAAAAATCGAAGGCTTCATTTGATACCCTGCACGATGTTCTTACCGGTAAGGCTGAACCGATTTTATGGGAAGGGAAGTTTATCCGCCCGGCTGAGGTGTCGGGTGAAGTCACGGGAGGAAACCTCACACTCATCTTCAGTATGGCTGGAACAAAGGCAATGCCTGATACAGGGGGAAAGATACTTTTTATTGAGGATGTGGGAGAGTATTTTTATAATATCGACAGGATGATGATGTCGTTAAGGCTGGCAGGGAAACTGGAAGGGCTGTCGGCACTTCTTGTCGGCGGGTTGTCGAAGATGCGCCATACATCAGTAAGATGGGGAAAGAACGCACAGACAACTATTGCCGAAGCCGTGAAAGATTATGACTTTCCTGTTTTCTTTGGTTTTCCGGCAGGCCATGTAAAGGACAACAGAGCATTCTACCTGGGGCGCAGGGCCACCATTATTCCCGGAAGAGGCCGGGCGGAGCTTGTCTGGGAATAGTTGTCAGAAAGCTGATATAAGAAGATCAAGATCCTTGGATATTGCCCCGAACTTCTGACCCAGCGTCTCGTTGGTCAGGATCCCGTTGAAGAGATAGACTCCGTTTCTCATCCCCCTGTCATTTTTCAGGAGCTGGGTGATGCCTCCTGCCTCTGCAATCTCCTTGAAAAGCGGATTGAAGATGTTGCTGAGAGCAATCGACGCAGTACGGGCAACTCTCGAGGGAAGGTTCCATGCCGAGAAATGGACCACTCCGTGTTTTTCGTACACCGGGTCGCGCAAGGCCCTGCATTCCGTGGTCTCTATACATCCGCCCCTGTCAATGCTGAGGTCGATGATCACCGAGCCTTTCTTCATGGTCTTTACCATATCTTCTGTGATATAATACCACGGACGCAGATCTTCGAGCTCAATGGCACCTATAAGGACATCAGCCGATTTAATAGCTTTCTTAAGTACCTGCGGATGGAACACAGATGTCTGAAGACGCTGGTTGATAAGATTCTGAAAACGCCTCAGGTTATGAAGCGACTGGTCAAATATCTTGACCTGTGATCCCAGGCCAAGAGCTGCCCTTGCAGCATACTCCCCCGCTGTATTGGCTCCTATTATTACCACGTCGGTCGGAGTGACACCTGTAATCCCTCCCAGAAGCACTCCTTTACCGCCATGGTGATTGCTGAGGTAATCGGAAGCTATAAGCACTGAAGTAACCCCGCTTATCTCGCTCATCGATTCCATTACAGGCATCACGCCATTTCCGTCCTTTATCTTTTCAAGTGCAATGGCAGTTACCTTTTTCCTCATAAGCTTGGCGAGAGTTTCTTCGTTAAGCTGGAGAACATTCAGGAACGACATCACTATCTGATTTCCTCTCAGGTAGTCGACCTCCTGGTTTGTAAAAGGAGCAACCTTGATTACTGCATCGGCGCTGAAAACCCTTGCAGGCGACTCGGTTATCACCGCTCCGTTCTCGGCATAATCCTTGTCGGCATAATTTGCCCCGGCGCCGGCCCCTTTCTGAACTATGACCTCATTGCCGCTTTCAACCAGCTGATTGACCGCTTCGGGAGTCAGAGCCACCCTTTTTTCGTCGTTCTTTTTGTCGTTAGGGATCCCTATCGATATCTTCCTGCGCCTTATCGCAGTGTCGAGCTGTTCTTCCTGCGGAAGCAGTGAAGCGTTGCTGAAGCCATGCCCGCCGTTTGTTAACTTCTCGTTCATTCAGGAAATAATGTTATCTCTTCAAATTTAATAAAAATGCTTAAACCTGTAAAGGATCACAAAATGTCGACTATCCTCTGTTCCCCCTCGCCAACCGTGATCCTGATATCCATAGTGTCAGGGGGTAGAAAGGATCCGATAAGCTCAGGCCATTCCATCAGGCAATGCGATCCGCTCGCGAAATACTCCTCTATCCCGAAGTCAAGAACCTCCTCTTCCTTTCTGATCCTGTAAAAGTCAATATGGTAAATAGTTTCACCGCCGGTGGTCCTGTACTCGTTTATCATGGTGAAAGTCGGACTGGTAACAATGTCGTCCGCACCCAGTTCCCTGCAGATAGCCTTGATTATTGTGGTTTTGCCTGCCCCCATCGCACCATAAAAGGCGAGATGCTTTTTGCCGGATGCAATTGACAATATTTTCCTGGCGGCGGCGGGCAGATGCTTTTTATCGTTGATAAGAATTCTCATCCCGGTCGCTTTACAAGTTCAGGAGACAGGTTCAATAAGCGCTACAGGAAGAAGAATCTCCTGCATCGAAATTCCTCCGTGCTGGAAGGTGTCCTTGAAATAACCTGCAAAATAGTTGAAGTTGTTCTGGTAAACCAGGTAATCCTTGTTGAGGGCGAAGATGTACTTTGAGGTGAGGTTAGTCTTCGGGAGCCCGGCCTTCTCGGGATATTTCAGTTCGAACACCTGCCTCGGATTGTAATCGAGATTCCTCCCCATCTTGTACCTAAGGTTCGATGAGGTCTTCCTGTCGCCCACAACCTTGATGGGATTCTGAACCCTTATTGTACCGTGATCAGTACTGAAGATAATCTTCACATTATGAGAAGTGAGCAAAGTAAGCAGCTCATAAAGAGGAGAATGCACAAACCATGAACGGGTAAGGCTCCTGTATGCCTTTTCATCGTTGGCAAGATCCCTTATCAGACCGATCTCAGTCCTGGCATGAGAAAGCATATCTACAAAATTGTAAACCAGAATATTGATGTCATTGTCGAGCAGCTGTCTGATCCTGTCGTTAACCTTCCTTCCATCCTGGTTGCTTATTATTTTGTTATACGACCATTTGTACCTCAGGCCCTTCCTGGCAAGCTGGTATTTGAACAGTTCCTCTTCAAAATTATTCTTTCCTTCCTCTTCATCGTCCTCAACCCAGAACTCGGGCAGGATGGCAGCTATCGCGGAAGGCATAAGCCCCGAAAATATTGCATTCCTGCTATACTGAGTGGCTGTGGGAAGTATGCTGAAATAGATGTCTTCTTCAATAACCCTGTAGATTCCTGCAAGTTCTGATGCTATCATCTTCCACTGGTCGAACCTCAGGTTGTCGATCAGAATGAAAAATACAGGTCTTCCCTGATTGACATGGGGAAATACCTTCTTTGAGAAGAGTGAAGGAGACAGCACCGGCTTGTCCTGAGCTTCCGGATCGAGCCACGACTGGTAATT
>JAKLIJ010000033.1 GCA_022709665.1 Bacteroidota bacterium | reverse complement strand
GTCTGGTTGAGAAGCTGATCGCCCAGGGCGTTATGCCCGTTCCACTCGATATGATCGACCTTGCTCCCTACAATATTTTCGACAACTACAGGAACATGTACTGGCCAAACGGGCAGAAGATTGTAGCTGCAGCCCAGCATGTGGCAAAGACGGAAGGACTCTATGCTGTTTACTTAAGCAATTTCAGGTGCGGTCCCGATTCGTTTATCTGGCACTACATCACCGAGGAGCTTAAAGGGAAGCCTTTCCTCCATCTTGAGGTTGACGAGCACTCGGCCGACGCAGGCATGGTCACCCGGATTGAGGCATTTCTCGACAGCCTCAGGGGAGCTGAAAAAAATGAAAAAAAAGAAGTCAGGCCCTTCAGACCGAGGCCGGGACTTTCATCCCCGTCGAAGGACAGAGTGCTCTACTTTCCATATATGAATGACGGTGCTTATATGATAGCCGCTGCTGCCAGGAGCATCGGAGTACATTCTGAAGTTCTTCCAAGACAGACAGAGGAAGACATTGCAATCGGAAGGAAATACACCTCATCAAAAGAATGTTTCCCTATGATATGCACCACCGGCAGTTTCATAAAAAAACTAAGCGAACCGGGCGCCGATCCTTCAAAAATGTGCTTCTTCATGCCCGACCACAACGGACCCTGCCGCTTCGGACAGTACAACCAGTTTCACAGGATACTTTTTGACCGCCTTGGCTTCGAGAAGGCAGAGCTCATTACACCCTCAAACGACACATCCTATCAGGATGTGGCCGGAGAGCACGGACAAAAATTCCGGATAAGGGCGTGGAAAGGATTTGTGGCAGCCGACTATGTCAGAAAAATACATCGTGAGATAAGACCCTATGAGCTGAACAGGGGGGATGCCGACAGATTGTACGGTGATGCAATACGCAGGCTTGAGCAGTGCATTGAAAAGGGGACGTCAGGACTTCACAGGGTTCTTGCCGGAATTGCAGGCGACTTCCTTTCAATACCTGCTGACAGAAGTGTAAGGAAACCTGTTGTGGGTGTAATTGGTGAGATATTTATGCGCGATAACGCAGGATGCAACGGTAACATATCCGACCGTCTTGAAGAGCTTGGCCTTGAAGTGTTGGTCAGCCCGTTCTCGGAATGGATTATCTACTCCACACACAGGTTCACCCGCGACAGCATCTGGAAAAATGACAGGAAGGGGGTGATAAAATCAAAGCTGCAGGGAACAGGCCAGGAAGTTCTGTCAATGATGCTGCTGAGAGGTATCAGAAAATTCACCGATCACGAAAAGGATGTTTCACTCCACGACATGCTGAGGCTTTCGAACCGGTACCTGAGTGAGTTCTATGACGGTGATCCTCCGATAGCGCTCGGGACCTCGGTTGCCCTTTCGGAAAGGGGAGTTTCAGGCATGGCGGCAATACTGCCGTTCACCTGTATGCCCGGCACACTGGTGGCCTCGCTCAGCGATTCTTTCAGGAAGGACCATAATAATATACCCTTCATAAATATAGCCTACGACGGACAGGATTCGGTATCACTCGATACCAGGCTTCAGGCTTTTGCTTTTCAGGTAAAGGAATATGCCGGATCGGGAAAAGCATCAGTAAAGAGTATTTAAAGCCTTTTTCGTATGTTATAACAATGTTATAACATAGTAAAAGCAATGATTAACCGGTTATTGACGGCTGGTTATTTGTTGAATGCTGCCGGTTACGGGTTGCGGGTTGCAGGTTTCCGGCCTCGCCCGCCGAAATGTGGTCAGGTTGCCTGCAGAGACGGTTTAGCAGTTTTGATTAATCAGTTTGAAGCCCAGTGAAGAAATGAGTGTTCTGGTTTTTTCAGTGCCGCCCCGGAGATCGATTGAATAGCTTGGGAACTCCCTTCGGAGAGGGTAGTTCTCCCTTTCTTTTTCGAAACGGGAGGGATCGAACCTCAGCCTGACATCATCCTCCATTATATTATATGTGTGCAGGACAGCTCTGCGTGCTATTTCCTCCGGTGTTTTTCCGTGACATTCCAATAGTAGCAAAGGTTCTTCCGGTTCAGGAACGGATGCAGGGAACCAGTCAATCAGAGGGATCCCGAAGAATTTACAGAGTTCATTTACAACCATGGAAGTTCCGTTAGCCTTTCCATCGGCAGAATAACCGGCTATGTGAGGAGTAGCAAGGAATGCCATATGCATCAGCGGGATGTCGATTTCAGGTTCCTTTTCCCAGACGTCCAGTACTGCACCTGACAATATCTCACCTGCAAGCGCTTCCTTTATGGCATCTGTATCGACAACCTCTCCTCTTGAGGAATTAATAAGCCAGGAACCTTTTTTCACCCTTCGGAACGCATCTCTGTCAAACAGGTGAAAGGTATTGTCTTCACCTCCCATATTCAGTGGAACATGAAGAGTGATTATGTCAGATTTCCCGAGAAGTTCGGGAAGATCGACAAAGATGCTGTTCTGTTCTTTTCTTTGCCGCGGGGGGTCATTCAGAAGAACCCTCATTCCAAGTGACTGAGCCAGTTTCTGAACCTTTGATCCCACATTACCGGCTCCGATTATCCCTATGGTAAGCCTGCTGAGAGACAAACCCGATTCTGAAGAAATATTCATCAGAGCCGAGGCGATATACTGCATTACCGATGATGAATTGCATCCGGGGGCGTTTGTCCAGCATACATTGTTTTCATCGCACCAATGTGTGTCGATATGGTCGAATCCTATTGTAGCGGTCCCAATGAACTTCACTGCCGTGCCAGATAGCAGATCCGGATTACACTTCGTTCTGGTTCTCACAAGCAGAGCATCAGCATCCTTCGCGGTGTCTTTGTTGATCTGACTGCCCGGAAGATAGCTCACCTCTGCCCAGGGCTCGAGGACTCCTTTGAGGTATGGTATCTTGTTATCGGCAATTATCCGGATCATCGGCTCAGATTATCGCTACAAGGTAATAAAATTTAGTTCCGCTCGGATTTCAGTCCCTGATTTTTCTGAAATCGGCAACTAAAGCTTCGGGTCAGTGAACTCCGGTCCGGTTTTTGTGTTTATCAGGAGCATTGATACTTTTTTAATATTTAGTATCTTTGTTTAGAGCTTTTATGTTTACCTGTTTATTTTGATAGTTAAACAAAAGCCATTTAGTCTTAGTAAAAAATTTAAGAAAATGAAAACCAAGTTTACCATTTTGTTCTTTGCCCTGCTGCCCTTTTTTGCAGTTAACGCACAGAAGCCGATAATCCTTTCAGAGGACTCTATCCAGATTGGCAAATCTCTTCTTCCCTGTCTTTCGGTAACCATACCTGAAGCTGATTTTGATGTTGTCCTTAAGGACTGGATCAAGGAGCTCGAATCTGGCACCAAGTCAAAAGTAGTTAACGAGAATGGGGAGATGTCGATATTCGGAGCAAGGATAAAGAAGATCGACGCTGGAGATATAAATGTCTACAGCAAGCTTGTTAAGCTCGACTCGATGCTTCAGTTGTTTGCATCTTTTGAGATCAAGAAGGATGAATATATTGAAAGTGCAACCGGAAGCCCTGCTTTTGTAAGCGCCCAGGAGTTCATAAAGGAATTTGCCAAGAACAAATACATAGATGTGGCAAAGGGTCAGGCTGATGCGGAAGAAAAGAAGCTTAAAGACCTCCAGAGGGAACTGTCATCTCTTGAAAATGAAAAATCGAAGATGCAGAAAAGCATCCAGTCGGGAAGCAGCAGGATATCATCTGAAAATGAAAACATTACTCTTCAGAACAATGAGCTGAATACTGTTAATGCGGCCATTCTGGAGCAGAATCGACTTTTGGCCACAATGGAAGAAGGTACTGCCAAGGAAGAACTGGCCAAGCAGATAAAGGAACTTGAGAAGCGTAAGAAAACTGCTGAAAGGAATATCAAAAATGCTGAAAAGAAAATTGGCAAAGCCGATTCAACAATCGACCAGGCAACAGGCGATATTCCCAGGAATGAAAGGATGCAGGATAAAGTCAGAGAGCAGATAGCTGCCCAGGATGCAGTTTATCAGAAATATGCCGACAAACTGAAGAGGATAAAGGCATACTGATCCTGATTACGGCAGACCCGGAGGATCCCCTTTCCATTGTGACACCGGACTTTCATGTGTCAGCATAATAAATGGAAAGCTTCATTTATTCTATTCAACGATAGTCATCTCATCAAGCAGGTACCCCGCACCAGCGAACTTATCTATGATGAAAAGGGCAAATCTGATATCAAGGCTTATATTGCGGCTTTGGGCAGGATTAAATGCCAGATCGCTGGCGACTCCTTCCCATGCCCTGTCGAAATTTATCCCGATAAGAAATCCGTCAGCGTTGATTACCGGACTTCCGGAGTTGCCTCCGGTTGTGTGATTATCGGCTATGAAACATACAGGCATTTCTCCGTTGCGGCCATAGCGTCCGTAGTCGCGTCCCGCATAGAGCTCCTTAAGCCTTGAAGGAACGTTGTAGTCATATATGGAGGGATTATCCTTTTCAACTATTCCCCTTAAAGTTGAAACAGGTTTGAACCATACAGCATCCTCCGATTCATAACCTTTAACACTTCCGAAGGAAACCCTGAGAGTGGAATTGGCATCAGGATAAAAAACCCTGGCACTGTCATATTCCATCTGCAGAGTCATATACCTCTTGTTCAGCGTCTGGCGTTCACTGTTCATCCGGGCAAGCCCAGGAAGGACATTTCCCGTCAAAAAGCGCGACACATCAATTGCCAGACTGTAGAATGGATCTTTTTCCAGTTTCTTCAGGCCGGACTTTCCAAAACGCCTGATAAAAGAATCAAAACGTTCTTTGTCGGTAAAGACAGAGCTGTTGTAGAAATCAGGGGATAATTTTCCGAAGTCGCCGCCTGACAGCTTTGTAAGCTTCAGATATTCCGGAGCAAGCCACTTCTGAGCCAGTGTCTCTCCATACATGGTCATCAGAGCTGAAAAAAGCTCCTTGTCGGTAGCCATGTCATAGTCTTTAAAAAATTCACCGGCATAGGCTGCAAGAGTCTCCCGTGTTTTTTCTACTGCCTGACGGTCCGGAGCCTTTCCTCCCTGAAAGAGGGATGCAAGCTCATAGGTCCGGCGTGCCAGAACCATTGCCTCAATTCCGTTGAAGACTTCGCTTGTGTAGTTGTTAACGAGAGTGTATTCTGTCAGTTCTTTATACAATTCACCGTAAGAAGGAAGGATATCGCCGTACTTCAGCATTCTCCCCTTGTCGGCCCTGATCCATTCCGTAAGCCCTGCCTCAAATTCCTGCTTTTTCCCTATCGTGTTCATCTTCTCAAGACCCTGGATCTCTCCTATCCATTTCTTCCATGAATTGGATATGCCGGCTTTCTTTGAGCTGTACTGGATCCTTATAAGCGGGTCTGATTCCATAGCCCTGTCTATTATTTCGAGCTTTTTTGTCCTGATTCCCACCATCAAAGGATTAATATGATTTTTTAGCATATCGATATGATGGGAAGGCACATATTCGGAGGTTGCTCCGGGATAGCCGAATACCATCGTAAAATCACCCTCATCTACTCCCCTGAGTGAAACGGGGAAGTAATAAGCCGGATTATAGGGAACATTATCGGGAGAATAGTCAGCGGGTTTGTTGTCCTTGCCGGCATATACCCTGAATAATGAAAAGTCGCCGGTATGTCTGGGCCACACCCAGTTATCTGTATCTCCGCCGAATTTTCCTATTGCTGAAGGAGGGGCTCCCACCAGCCTGACGTCCCTGAAAGTCTCATTTACAAAAAGGAAATACTGGTTCCCCATGAAAAACGGCCTTACAACAGCGCTGTAGCCGGTTCCCTGTACTGCTTTTGCCTGGATATCGGCAATACGGGTAGCAATAAGCTTTTCACGTTCCTGTGCCGGCATCTCATCGCTGATGTCCTGAAGGACCTGTGCCGTTACGTCTTCCATCCATTTCAGGAGTGTAACTGTGACGCCCGGATTAGGCAGTTCCTCAGAGCGCGACATAGCCCAGAAGCCATTTGTAAGATAATCGTTCTCAAGTGTGGAATGGTTCTGTATCTGGCCGTAACCGCAGTGGTGATTTGTGATGAGCAGTCCGCTGCCTGATATGAATTCTGCCGTGCATCCCCCGTTGAAGTTTACAACGGCATCCTTCATACTGGAGCGGTTTACGCTGTAGATATCCCCGGCGCTCAGTCTGAATCCCTTCTCCTGCATCAGTTTAATATTGAATTTTTCTATCAGAAGGGGAATCCAGATACCCTCGTCGGGCAGCGTTGATGCAAAACCGGATCCGAATGAAAGAACAACAATAAGAGCTAAAAGAAACTTTTTCATAAAACAAATTTTTTCAATTCGCGGTAAACCTGTTCGACCGGCAGGCCTACCACATTAAAATATGAACCGTTGATGGCACTGCAGGCAGCTATCCCAATCCATTCCTGGATCCCGTATGCACCAGCTTTGTCGTAGGGTTTGTATTTGCTGATATAATAAACAATTTCCTCATCAGAAAGCTCTGCAAAGGTAACCTTTGTTGAACAATGAAAAGATACAGATTTCACGCATGAAAGCAGGCAGACTCCGGTAATCACCTCATGGGTCCGTCCTGAAATTTTACGGATTATTCTTATGGCATCCTCCCTGCCGGCCGGTTTATGGAGAACCTCGTCAACGCACCAGACTATTGTATCGGCAGTAATTACTATATCATTGTCCTTCAAACCATCCATAAAGGATTTTGCTTTCTCGCCAGCCACATGGAGAGCAATTTCAGCGCCTGTAAGACCTGATGGATATTCCTCTTCCCAGTCTTTTGTGACAACCTTGAATTCAAGGCCGAGTCCCCTTAAAAGTTCCTGGCGTCTGGGAGATTTTGAACCAAGAATAATATTGTATCTGTTGAGTTCATCTATTACCATGTCAGACAAGGTTAAAATAGAGTATCAGTTTTACTGCCACAGAATAAAGAACTCCTGTGCACTGGGCAATCTTCATAAGGCGGCTTGCCGAACGAATGTTATTTTTTCCCGGGCCGGTGACAAGATGCCGGATAACAAGGATCAGGGGAATCGCCACAGCGACAGTGATGTATATAAGTGTTATTTTATCGTTCAGGAACAATTTCCACACCAAAAACAGCATAATAATGGTTATGGCTGTCAGGGCAACGGCAATGATCCTGGCTGTAAGTATTCCCGTAACCACGGGTACGGTATTCCTACCGTAGGCAGCATCGCCTTCAAAATCCTCAATATCCTTGATAATTTCCCTTGTGAGGGTGGTTATGAATGCAAAGAGAGCAAAAGCTCCCACCCAGTAAAAGATAATGCTTAAATCGGGTGATGACAGGGCGTTTACCGCATAGTAGCGGTAAAGGGCAGGCCACTCATAGAACACTACCAGAAGGGGGACCAGGGCTGTGAGAACAGCTACCACCAGGTTGCCGATAAGGAACTGCCGTTTATAGCTTGCGGAATAGAAGTAAAGCAGACCCGACACTATCAGGAAGAGAATCCCCATCCAGAAATAACCGGCTTTCCATGAGATGTAGAAACCGCAGGCCACTCCTGTCACATTAAGGAAATTGTGCCATAGCATTGCCTGCCGTCTGGGAACTTTTGTACCCACAATAACCTCTCCCCTGTTTATAATATCTGTCCTTATGTCGAAGTAATCATTGATAACATATCCTCCGGCTGTAAGGCTCACTGTTGCAATTACAAGGATGAGGAAATCGTACCACGGGAATTTTAACGACAGGGGAGTCAGTTCCCCAGCGCTTCCTGCGAGCGATACCGTGATCTTTCCAATCACAGGTTCAATCACGGCATAACGCATCAGGATCATCGTAAAAGCCACGATGAGCAAATTCGGCCAGCGGACAAGTTTAAGGAATGTTCTCATCCCTTACCAGCTAAATGCATCCTTATCCATCCATTTATCGTGCAGCCTCATAACCTGTTCGATTACGTCCCTTACACAGCCTTCTCCTCCCCTTTTGTCGGAGATATATGATGCAACATTCCTGATCTCGCTGTCAGCATCGGCAGGGCATACGGGTATCCCGGCCATTTTCATTACCCCGTAGTCCGGAATGTCGTCTCCCATGTACAGTACATCCGACGGATCAATATCATGCTTCCTGCAGAAATTTCCGAAGTGTTCGGTCTTCGAACGGCTATTGAGGTAAACATCGCTGACTCCCAGACCCTTCAGTCTTCTGATATATTCCTTTGCGTTGCTGCCGGAAATGACGGCTACGTGATAACCCTTCCTGACAGCAAGCTGAATGGCATAGCCGTCGCGCAGATTAACAGTGCGGTTCGGTACACCGAAAGCATTAAGGCTTATGGTCTGAAGGGAAAGCACACCGTCGATGTCGAACACAAAGGCCTTTACCCTGGCCAGGTCTTCCTTAAAATTGGTCATCAGAGTCTTTCTTGTAAAATTTAATAATTGACTGAGTTATATCCCTGTAAATCTCCTGAAGTTCGGGTGAGAAAGATAGCAAATCAATATGTCTTTTAATAGTGCCTGTATCATTTCTGTAAGCAGGTCCGGTCTGGCTGTTCTCAGGACTGTTTTCTATAGCCTTTGTAATTGTTTCTAAGACAAGAGGTTTCAGAACATCATAGGAAAATCCCGCTTTGCCGGAGATCATTTTTCCTGCTGTGAGCATATGATTGGTGAAATTGCAGGCAAAAACAGCTGCCAGATGGAGCATGGCACGCTGGCCTGTCGAGGTGACAAACACTCTCGCACCTGTAATTTCCGCCATGTTGCTCAGCTTTTTAAGTACCACGGGATCTGAAGCCTCGAGTAAGAACGGAAGTTCACTGAATGATACTGACCTGTTTTCAGAGAAAGTCTGAAGTGGATAAAACACACCTGTATGCTTAAGGAAGGGAGGGAAGACATCCAGGCCGAGGCTCCCTGCAGTGTGAGCCACAATAGTCTCTGACGGGCATTTAATTCCGTTCAGGATCCGGGGCAGACGGTCGTCGGGAACGGCTGCTATTATAAAATCTTCGTTGCTGTTGAATACAGCAGATTGCGACCAGTCAGCGTTACACGACCGGGCCAGGGCTTTTCCCCTTGACCCGGTCGGTGACACTATTTTCTGTATTCTGAAGCCTTTGCTGAAAAACTGTCTGCACAAAGCAGTTGCAACTTTTCCGGCACCAATGAAAGATATTTTATATCCCTTCACAGGATCATTCATAATCTCCCTCAGGCCTGTGCTGTCGGTCCCCCGAAAGTCAGGGGCAGAACAGGAGTGGAACCTTTGATATCCTTTATTTTCCCATGTACAGCTTCGTATTTGGCAATGTTGTCCTCCAGGGCGCCGACCAGTCTTCTGGCATGCTCAGGTGTAAGGATTATCCTTGATTTCACCTGGGCTTTCGGAATTCCGGGCATTATTCTTACAAAGTCTATTACGAATTCGGATGAAGAATGCGTGATTACTGCAAGGTTTGAATATACGCCCTGGGCCACTTCCTCACTCAGTTCAATGTTGATCTGGTTGGGGTTTTTCTGATCTGACATGGATTGAAAATATTTGATTTACTTTCTAGCCTCGTGTTCTGTTTCAACCTGTGATTCAGTAAGATTCTCAAGTTCATCAAGCGATCCAACAATAATGCTGTTGTAGTGGCGCTGTCCGGTACCTGCCGGTATGAGGTGACCAACAATTACGTTTTCTTTAAGTCCTTCCAGTTTGTCGACCTTGCCCAGGATAGCTGCTTCATTGAGCACTTTGGTTGTTTCCTGGAATGAAGCTGCCGAGAAGAAGCTGTTTGTCTGGAGAGCGGCCCTCGTGATACCCTGAAGCACCTGGTTGGATGTTGCAGGAACGGCATCCCTGGCCTCCACAACCTTAAGGTCGCGGCGCTTGAGAAGTGAGTTTTCATCCCTGAGTTTTCTGGCAGTAACTATCATTCCGGGGCGAAGTGTCTGGGAATCGCCTGAATCCACAATGTACTTCTTTCCATAGATCCAGTCGTTCTCATCCATAAACTCAAGTTTGTCAACAATCTGGCGTTCAAGGAATTTTGTATCACCCGGATCTACGATCTCCACCTTTCTCATCATCTGGCGGACTATGATCTCGAAGTGTTTGTCGTTAATCTTCACACCCTGAAGTCTGTATACTTCCTGGATCTCATTGACAATATATTCCTGTACTTTTGTCGGGCCCTTGATTGCAAGTATGTCCGAGGGTGTTATTGCTCCGTCAGAAAGCGGAACACCTGCTTTCACATAGTCATTTTCCTGAACAAGTATCTGTTTGGAGAGGGGCACAAGGTATTTCTTTATCTCTTCTGTTTTTGACTTGATGATGATTTCCCTGTTTCCTCTCTTTATCTTGCCGAAGCTTACTTCGCCGTCGATTTCCGACACTATTGCCGGGTTGGAGGGGTTACGGGCTTCGAACAATTCAGTCACTCTTGGAAGACCTCCCGTGATGTCGCCCGATTTTCCGACAGCTCTCGGGATTTTTGCCAGGACTTCCCCTGATTCAACCATCTTGCTTGCCTCAATAACAAGGTGAGCTCCGACTGGCAGGTTATAAACCCTGAGAATTTCGTTGTCGCGGCCCAGTATGTTAATTGCGGGGTTTTTGGTCTTGTCCCTGCTTTCTATGATAACCTTTTCCTTGAATCCGGTCTGTTCATCGGACTCTTCTCTGAAGGTTACACCTTCAATAAGGTGTTCATAAGCGACCTTACCTCCAAGTTCTGAGATTATAACAGCATTGAAGGGGTCCCATTCGCAGATCAGTTTACCTTTTTCAACTTCCTGTCCGGGTTTTATGTACAATTTTGAACCGTAGGGAATGGTATGAGTAGTAAGGGCGATTCCTGTTTTCTTGTCGATGATTCTCATTTCGGCAAGTCGGCCGATCACTATGTCAACCTCTCCCCTCTCGGAATCCTTTCTGGCTACCGATCTGAGTTCGTCAATTTCCGCAATACCGCTGTATCGTGCAACAAGGCGTGATTCAGTGGTAATATTGGAAGCAGTACCTCCGACGTGGAAGGTACGGAGTGTAAGCTGCGTTCCAGGTTCACCGATACTCTGGGCTGCGATCACACCTACGGCTTCACCTTTCTGAACCATTCTTCCGGTTGCTAGATTACGGCCATAGCATTTTGCGCACACTCCTTTTTTCGATTCGCAGGTAAGAACTGAGCGGATCTCGACCTGTTCGATAGGAGAATCCTCAATCTTTTTTGCAAGATCTTCAGTAAGTTCCTGGCCTGATTCAACTATAAGTTCACCTGTAAGGGGGTGGAATACGTCGTGTACTGTTGTGCGTCCCAGGATTCTTTCGTAGAGAGATTCAACAACCTCCTCGTTCTTCTTGATTGCGGTGGCAACGAGGCCTCTAAGTGTACCGCAGTCTTCTTCATTAATTATGACATCCTGCGAAACATCGACGAGACGGCGTGTAAGATAACCTGCGTCAGCGGTTTTCAGAGCGGTATCTGCAAGACCTTTGCGTGCGCCGTGGGTGGAGATGAAGTACTCCAGAACCGACAGACCTTCCTTGAAGTTGGAGAGAATCGGGTTTTCGATAATCTCTGAACCGGTTGCTCCCGATTTCTGAGGTTTTGCCATAAGGCCCCTCATTCCTGAAAGCTGGCGGATCTGTTCTTTTGATCCTCTTGCTCCCGAGTCGAGCATCATGAACACCGAGTTGAATCCCTGCTTGTCGTTCGACAGCTGCTTCATCAGCGACTGTGTCAGACGAGCGTTGACATGTGTCCAGATATCAATTATCTGGTTATAGCGTTCGTTATTGGTAATGAATCCCATGCTGTAGTTACTCAGCACCTCCTCGACCTGTTCATAGCCTTCGGTAACGAATTTTGTCTTTTCTTCGGGAATGATAACATCATCCAGGTTGAACGAGAGGCCTCCGCGGAATGCCGAGTTGAACCCGAGGTTCTTTATGGCATCGAGGAAGGCGGCTGTCTTGGCAGTTCCGGAGAGTTTCAGGACTCTTCCGATAATGTCTCTAAGTGATTTCTTTGTAAGGATCTCATTGATGAAACCGACCTCTTCAGGAACGAACTGGTTGAATATTACCCTGCCCACAGTTGTTTCAACCAGGTGGTTTACAAGTTGTCCGTCAACCCTGTCGTTAACCTTTACCTTAATATAGGCGTGAAGGTCGATAGTTCCTTCATTGTAAGCGATATTGACTTCTTCGGGTGAATAGAAGGTAAGTCCTTCTCCCCTGACTTTCTCTTCTCCGGCGCTTTTTCTTCCCTTGGTGATGTAATAGAGGCCCAGCACCATGTCCTGTGAAGGCACTGTTATAGGCGCTCCGTTGGCAGGGTTAAGAATGTTGTGGGATGCAAGCATAAGCATCTGTGCCTCAAGTGTTGCAGCGTTTCCAAGAGGAAGGTGAACAGCCATCTGATCGCCGTCGAAGTCGGCGTTAAAAGCCGTACAAACCAGCGGGTGAAGCTGAATAGCCTTGCCCTCAATAAGTTTCGGCTGAAATGCCTGGATCCCCAGACGGTGAAGGGTAGGTGCGCGGTTCAGGAGCACCGGGTGTCCCTTGAGAACGTTTTCGAGGATATCCCAGACAACAGGATCCTTGCGATCGACAATTTTCTTGGCCGATTTGACGGTCTTAACTATACCGCGTTCAATAAGCTTCCTTATTATGAAAGGCTTGTAAAGCTCTGCAGCCATATCTTTCGGCAGGCCGCATTCATGGAGGTCGAGTTCAGGACCAACAACAATTACCGAGCGGGCTGAGTAGTCGACCCTTTTTCCAAGGAGGTTCTGACGGAACCTTCCCTGTTTTCCCTTGAGGCTGTCGCTGAGCGATTTCAGGGGACGGTTTGCATCGGTTTTTACAGCATTTGCCTTTCTCGAATTGTCGAAAAGGGAATCTACTGCTTCCTGCAGCATCCTCTTTTCGTTTCGGAGGATCACTTCAGGGGCCTTGATCTCTATAAGCCTCTTCAGGCGGTTGTTCCTTATGATCACCCTTCTGTAAAGGTCGTTAAGGTCGCTGGTTGCAAAACGGCCGCCATCGAGCGGGACAAGAGGTCGAAGTTCAGGCGGGATCACAGGAACCACCTTAATAATCATCCACTCGGGTTTGTTCACATTCTTTGAATCCCTGAATGCCTCAACAACCTGAAGCCTCTTCAGAGCTTCATTCTTACGTTGTTGTGAGGTTTCCGTATTTGCCCTGTGGCGGAGTGAATATGAAAGTTCATCGAGATCGATCCTGCAGAGCAGTTTATAAAGGGCATCCGCTCCCATATCGGCTACAAACTTATCGGGATGGGTGTCTTCGAGATACTGGTTTTCCTTGGGAAGCGATTCGGTGATCTCGAGGTATTCCTCCTCTGTAAGAAAATCAAGGTATTTAACTCCATCTGCTGCCTTGATCCCGGGGTTAATAACCACATACCTTTCGTAGTAGATTATTGAATCGAGTTTCTTTGTAGGAAGGCCAAGCAGGTATCCGATCTTGTTGGGCAACGAACGGAAGTACCATATATGGGCAATCGGGACCACAAGCGATATATGTCCCATTCTCTCACGCCGTACTTTCTTTTCAGTAACCTCGACTCCGCAGCGGTCGCATACTATTCCCTTGTATCTTATCCTTTTGTATTTTCCGCAGTGGCATTCGTAATCCTTGACCGGTCCGAAGATCCTTTCGCAGAAGAGTCCGTCACGCTCGGGTTTGTAGGTCCTGTAGTTGATTGTCTCAGGTTTCAGCACCTCGCCGCTTGAACGATCGAGTATCTCTTCAGGTGATGCGAGACCAATGGAAATCTTTGAGTAACTTGTTTTTGCTTTGTTATCTCTTCTGAATGACATATACAGTAATTTATTTGTCCTGAAATTAAAATAATGAAGAATCCGGTCAGTCGAGAATGACGCTCAGTCCCAGACCTCTCAACTCATGCAGCAGCACGTTAAGTGATTCGGGGATGCCGGGTTGAGGCATCGGTTCACCCTTGACTATTGATTCATAAGCTTTTGCACGGCCGATTACGTCGTCCGACTTAATAGTAAGAATTTCCTGGAGTATATGGGCAGCTCCGAATGCTTCGAGAGCCCAGACTTCCATTTCACCGAAGCGCTGTCCGCCGAACTGGGCTTTACCTCCGAGAGGCTGCTGAGTGATGAGAGAGTAAGGTCCTATTGAGCGGGCGTGCATCTTGTCATCAACCATGTGTCCCAGCTTAAGCATGTAGATCACTCCGACGGTTGCAGGCTGGTCGAATCTTTCACCTGTTCCTCCGTCGTACAGGTATGTCTTTCCATATTTCGGAAGACCTGCCTTATCCGTGTATTCGGTGATCTGTTCAATTGTAGCCCCGTCGAAAATCGGTGTTGAGAACTGCAGGCCAAGTTTTTGACCGGCCCAGCCGAGAACAGTCTCATATATCTGTCCCAGGTTCATTCTCGAAGGAACGCCAAGCGGGTTAAGAACGATATCGACAGGAGTTCCGTCTTCAAGGAAAGGCATGTCTTCCTGACGTACTATTTTAGCCACGATTCCCTTGTTTCCGTGACGGCCGGCCATCTTGTCCCCTACTTTCACCTTGCGTTTCTTGGCAATGTAAACCTTTGCCAGACGAACTATCCCTGCAGGAAGCTCGTCGCCTATGGTGATATTGTATTTCTTGCGTTTGAAAACACCGTCAATCTCCTTGTACTTAATAATATAGTTATGAAGGAGTTGCTTTATATTGTCATTTTTCTTCTTGTCGGTGGTCCACTTATTGGGATTGACATTGAGGAAGTCTATTTCCTGGAGCTGCTTTAGTGTGAATTTGCTTCCTTTCGGAATCACATCAACGTTCAGATAATCTTTCACACCCTGTGAAGTTTTTCCGTTGACAAGAATGAACAGTTTGTCAACAAGCCTGGCCTTAAGTTCATCTGTACTTCTAATGAAATCGGCTTCGATCTTGTCGAGAAGAGGTTTCTCAACGGCTTTTGCCTTTCTGTCCTTGATTGCCCTGGTGAACAGCTTTTTGTCAATAACGACTCCTTCAAGTGAAGGACCTGCTTTGAGGGAAGCATCCTTGACATCTCCGGCCTTGTCGCCGAAAATGGCTCTCAGGAGTTTTTCCTCGGGTGAAGGGTCTGATTCTCCCTTGGGAGTTATTTTTCCTATAAGGATGTCACCCGGCATTATATGGGCTCCCACTCTTATAAGTCCGTTTTCGTCAAGGTTTTTGGTGGCTTCCTCACTTACGTTGGGGATATCCGAGGTAAGTTCTTCCAGACCGCGCTTTGTATCACGAACCTCAAGAAGGTATTCGTCGATATGAACTGAAGTGAACATATCTTCTTCAACCACTCTTTCTGAGATCACAATAGCATCCTCAAAGTTATAACCTTTCCAGGGCATGAATGCCACTTTGAGGTTTCTGCCGAGGGCCAGTTCCCCGTTCTTTGTTCCGTAGCCTTCAGTAAGAACCTGTCCTTTTGATACTTTCTCACCTTTTTTGACTGCCGGTATCAGGTTGATACAGGTATTCTGGTTGGTTTTCTTGTATTTGGGAAGGATATAGCGTTTGGTATCGTCGTCGAAGCTGACGAATTTCTCCTCGTCCGACCTTGTATATCTTATTACTATTTCATTTGAATCGACATACTCGACCACACCGTCGCCTTCTGCAGCATAAAGTATCCTGCTGTCCCTGATTACCTGGCCTTCAAGGCCGGTTCCCACTATCGGGGCTTCCGGGTTTATGAGAGGCACAGCCTGACGCATCATGTTGGAGCCCATAAGAGCCCTGTTTGCATCGTCGTGTTCCAGGAAGGGGATAAGTGAAGCAGCTATGGATGCTATCTGGTTAGGAGCCACGTCCATAAGATCGACCTTGTCGACCTCCTCGAAAGGATAATCAGCTTCGTAGCGGCATTTCACCCTGGGGTTTTCGAAATGTCCGTCCTTGAGTATCGGGGCATTTGCCTGGGCGATGACTTTGTTTTCCTCCTCTTCGGCGCTGAGCCAGAGGATACCTTCGCCGCTAAGATCCACCTGAGCGTTCTGTACATTCAGGTAAGGTGTCTCAATAAAACCCAGATCATTTATTTTTGCATAAACGCAGAGTGATGATATAAGACCGATATTGGGGCCTTCAGGTGTTTCAATGGGGCAAAGTCGTCCGTAGTGTGTATAATGAACGTCCCTGACTTCGAATCCGGCTCTTTCGCGCGACAGACCGCCGGGACCAAGCGCCGACATACGGCGTTTGTGAGTCATTTCGGCCAGAGGGTTTGTCTGGTCCATGAACTGGGACAGCTGGTTGGTTCCGAAGAATGAGTTTATAACTGACGAAAGTGTCTTTGAATTTATAAGGTCAACCGGGGTAAATACCTCGTTGTCTCTTACGTTCATTCTTTCGCGTATTGTTCGTGCCATTCGGGCAAGGCCTACGCCAAACTGGGCATAGAGCTGTTCTCCTACTGTACGGACTCTTCTGTTACTGAGGTGGTCGATATCGTCAACTTCAGTCTTTGAGTTGATGAGTTCGATAAGGTAACCTATTATTTTTATTATGTCTTCCTTGGTAAGGATCTTTACCGACATTTCGGTTTCAAGACCGAGTTTCTTGTTGATCCTGTACCTGCCGACATCACCGAGATCATAGCGTTTATCTGAAAAGAAAAGTTTATCTATCACATCCCTTGCGGTTGCCTCGTCGGGAGGTTCTGCATTTCGCAGCTGGCGGTAGATATAAAGAACTGCCTCCTTTTCGGAGTTGCAGGGGTCTTTCTGAAGGGTGTTGTAGATAATTGCGAAATCGGAGAGGCTTGTATCTTCCCTGTGAAGGAGGATAGCTTTGGCTCCTGAATCGACTATAAGGTCGACATGGTCGGCTTCAATTACGGTTTCCCTGTCGAGTATTACCTCATTTCTTTCAATGGAAACCACTTCTCCCGTATCCTCGTCGACGAAGTCTTCCACCCATGTCTTAAGTACTCTTGCGGCGAGTTTACGTCCCACAAGCTTCTTTATGTTTGTTTTGGAAACCTTATGTTCTTCAGCAAGGTTGAAGATTTCGAGGATTTCCTTGTCGCTTTCGAATCCGATTGCCCTGAGGAGAGTTGTAACCGGCAGTTTCTTTTTCCTGTCGATATAGGCATACATGACATTGTTGATGTCAGTAGCAAATTCTATCCAAGATCCCTTGAAGGGGATGATCCTTGCGGAGTACAATTTTGTGCCGTTGGCATGAATGCTTTGTCCGAAGAACACACCCGGTGATCTGTGAAGCTGTGACACCACAACTCTTTCAGCGCCGTTGATGACGAAAGTACCTCTTTCGGTCATATATGGAACAGTGCCGAGATAGACATCCTGGATCACTGTATCAAAGTCCTCATGTTCCGGGTCGGTGCAATAAAGCTTCAGCTTTGCTTTGAGCGGGACGCTGAAAGTAAGTCCGCGTTCGATGCATTCTTCAATTGTGTAGCGTGGGGGGTCGATATAATAATCGAGGAATTCGAGAACGAAATTATTTCTTGTATCTGTTATTGGGAAATTTTCTGTAAAGACCTTAAATAGTCCTTCCTTCTTCCTGTTTTCGGGGATTGTTCCAAGCTGGAAGAATTCTCCGAATGATTTCAGCTGAACCTCCAGGAAATCGGGGTAGTCGAGCTGGTTTTTCCTGGATGCAAAACTAATTCTTTCAGTACTTTTTAAAGACATTTATAAAAGGATTAAGTGAACTTACAATTAAAAGAACGAAAAGGCTTAGTCCCGAAAATTCGGGACTAAACCTGGAACCCGGGAATCAGGTATAACTTATTTAAGTTCAACTTCAGCTCCTGCGTCAACCAATTGACCTTTAATAGCTTCTGCTTCTTCTTTTGATACACCTTCTTTAACTGGAGCCGGGGCTGAGTCGACGACTGCCTTAGCTTCCTTGAGTCCTAGACCGGTGATATCCTTAACCAGTTTTACGATCTGTAGTTTCTGACCGCCGGCTGCTTTGAGGATAACGTCGAATTTAGTTTTTTCCTCAACTTTGGGTGCTTCTGAACTGGCAGCGGGCCCTGCAATTGCAACTGCTGCAGCTGCCGGTTCGATTCCATATTCTTCCTTGAGTATTTTAGCCAGTTCGTTTACCTCTTTAACAGACAGGTTAACCAGTTCTTCTGCAAATTTCTTAAGATCTGCCATTTTTATTGAATTTAGATTTGATTTACTTAATTAGTTTTCTTTTTTTGATAGTGTTTCGAGAACACCGTGCAATTTATTTCCACCTGACTGTAAAGCTGAAATAACGTTACGGGCGGGAGACTGGAGCATGAAGATAAGATCTCCTATCAGTTCTTCCCTTGTCTTGACTGAGACGAGAGCATCGAGCATCTGGTCGCCAATAAAGATAGATTCCTGTACGTAAGCGCCTTTCAGGACAGGTTTATCATGTAGTTTACGGAACTCCTTGATAAGTTTTGCAGGGGAGTTTCCGGAGTTAGTGAACATGATGGATGTAGTACCTTTGAGAACCGGATAAAGTTCTTCAAAGTTACCTTCGGACATTTCAAGTGCTCTTTTAAGGAGGGTGTTTTTAACGACAATAAGTTTAATGTCGTTTTCAAAGCATTTTCTTCTTAGAGAGCTTGTGTCAGCGGCATTCAGCTGAGCGGTATCAGTCAGATAAAAGTGGCTGTACTCCTTTAGTTTCTCAGCGAGGCTGTCTATGATAGCATTTTTTTCTTCCCGTCTCATAGTTTTTTTCGAGTTTAACTTTACTGATTAGTCGTCAAGACCTTTAGGATCGATTTTAATACCCGGGCTCATAGTGCTTGAGAGGAACACGCTTTTGATGTATGTTCCCTTTGCCGCAGCCGGTTTCAGTTTGTTTACCATGTGGATAAACTCCCTGGCATTTTCAACGATCTGTTGTGGCTCGAAAGAGACTTTTCCAATAGAGGTATGAATGATTCCGCTTTTATCAACTTTGAAATCAATTTTACCCTGCTTCACTTCCTTAACAGCCTTGCCAATTTCCATTGTGACAGTTCCGCTTTTCGGGTTCGGCATCAGTCCTCTCGGACCGAGTATTCGACCTAACTGACCGACTTTGCCCATCACGGATGGCATGGTTATGATAACGTCGACATCTGTCCAACCAGCCTTGATTTTTTCTACAAAATCGTCAAGGCCCACATAGTCTGCTCCTGCGTCTTTAGCCTCAGCCTCCTTGTCGGGGGTGCAGAGAACGAGAACGCGTGTTTGTTTTCCTGTTCCGTGAGGAAGGGAAACAACACCGCGGACCATCTGGTTTGATTTTCTCGGATCGATACCTAACCTTACATCCAGGTCGATGGAAGCGTCGAATTTTGTTTTGGTTATTTCCTTAACCAGTGTCGATGCCTCTGTCAACGTATAAAGCTTTTCCCTGTCAATTTTGCTTTCGGAAAGCTTCTGGTTTTTGGTAAGTTTAGTCATTTCTTCTACATATTAATTATTACCTGGGGCGCCTTTTACAGCGATTCCCATACTTCTGGCGGTACCAGCTACCATCTTCATGGCCGACTCGAGTGTAAAACAGTTCAAGTCTTCCATCTTTTCCTCAGCAATTGCCCTGACCTGGTCCCATGAAACGGATGCCACCTTATCCCTGTTGGGTTCCTTGGAGCCCTTCTTGGTTTTGGCAACCTCTAGGAGCTGAACTGCGACAGGCGGTGTTTTTGTGACGAAGTCAAATGACTTGTCGGCATAAACCGTTATCACCACCGGGATCACTTTTCCAGCTTTATCCTGGGTCTTGGCATTGAATTGCTTGCAGAAATCCATAATATTCACACCTTTGGAGCCCAGTGCGGGTCCGACAGGTGGGGAAGGATTAGCCGCTCCGCCACGAATCTGTAACTTGATAATTCCAGCAACTTCTTTTGCCATAATTTAAAATTTGCGTGTTTATTGCGAAAGCTTGGCGGTCATTCAGGAAGCATTATAAATATTATAACCGTCAATATCTTTAGTTAATTTTCCTTTTCTACCTGCATAAAACTGAGTTCAAGGGGGGTTTTTCGTCCGAAGATCTTAACCATAACCTTGAGTTTTTTCTTTTCATCATTCACCTCTTCGATGATGCCTGTAAAGCTGTTGAATGGTCCGTCAATAACCTTAACTGTTTCGCCTACGAAGAAGGGAACATTAAGTTCCTCATCGCTTGCATTCAGTTCATCGACCTTTCCAAGTATCCTGTTTATCTCAGGTTTTCTGAGAGGCACGGGCTCACCGTCCTGTGAACCAAGGAAACCAATGACATTTGGAATATTTCTCAGAAGGTGAGGAATCTCACCTGT
>JAKLIJ010000032.1 GCA_022709665.1 Bacteroidota bacterium | reverse complement strand
GGAACGGTGTGGTGGGAACGTTTTCAGCTGTATTGAGAGCTGCATCAGCAGCCGATTTGAACACGAACAAACCTGCCACAAGAGGAGCAATGTACGTTGCGATGGAATTGAGGGCCTGAGTCAGATTAAGACGTCCGGATGCAGTTGCTGACGGTCCAAGCGCTGTAACGTAGGGGTTTGCGGCAGTCTGAAGAAAGACTACCCCGCCGGCCATGATAAAAATGGCAAACAGGAAGAAGGGGAAAGAAAGCATTTTGGCTGCCGGGAAGAACAGAAAGCTTCCAATAGCGACCAGCAGTAATCCGAGGATCACACCTCCCTTGTAGCCCAGTTTTTTTATGATGCCCCCTGCAGCAAAGGACAATACGAAATAGGTAAAGAAAAAGGCTCCGTTGACCAGCTGGGCCTCAAAATTCGAAAGCTCAAAAACAGCTTTGAATTTGTCAGCCAGTGTGATGTTGAAGGTGGTTACGAAACCAAACAGGAAAAAGATCATTCCCATGAATGCCATACCTGCCGTTTGCGTATTTTTCTGTTCTGTCATGATTAGAGTTTTAGGTTAGACAAATTACCCAAAAATTGGGCGGTAGTAAAATTACATTTAAAGATCGATTTTCCTAATGCCCTGTCTGATTTTTATTCTTACGGGTCAAAACTGAATAATCCTTCTTAATGTCTATATTTGCGAAAAATTTGTAAAGGTTGCTGACAAGATATTTTATATATATCTCATTTAAAGGTACTTCATATCATGGATGGCAGCTTCAGCCGGGTGCCGTCACTGTTCAGAAGGTCATCACGGAAGCATTGTCGACAATCCTTGAAGAGAAGATCTCTGTAACAGGGGCAGGCAGGACCGATTCCGGTGTTCATGCACATGCATTCTGTGCTCATTTTGACAGTGTTGTTCCTGATCTTGACACGAAAAAGAACATCATATTCAGGCTGAACAGATATCTTCCGGCCGATATTTCCGTGACCGGAATAAGAAAGGTGAGGTCTGATGCCAATGCAAGGTTCAGCGCCCTTTCGAGGACATACAGATATGTAATTCTTCGTGAAAAGGATCCGTTCGGCACAGATACGGGATGGCATGTTCACGGCGATCTTGATATGGATGTCATGAATAAGGCTTCGGAAATGCTTATACGGCATTCTGATTTTACAAGTTTCTGCAGGCTTCATTCCGACAACAAAACAAATCTCTGCAAGGTATTCAGCGCGGGATGGAAAGCAGAAGCCAATACTCTGGTATTCACGATCAGGGCCGACCGCTTCCTGAGAAACATGGTAAGGGCTATTGTAGGAACAATGATAGATGCAGGCAGAGGAAAGATAACTGCCGTGGATTTCGAAAAAATTCTTCTGGCGGGCGACAGATCATCTGCCGGCATGTCCGCACCTGCCAGAGGGTTGTCACTTACCGGCATAGAATACCCTGATGAGATATTTGAATAAAGGGAAATAATTGATTCTTTTAATCGTTTGTTATAGAAATCAAAACATTGCACATTAAAAACATAAGTATATGATACTGACCTCTGCATTATCCGGGACGGCGGCAATTTCATCCACTGAAGAAGCTATGACCGTTCTCGATCTGCTGATGAAGGGTGGCGTTATAATGATCCCCATCGTGCTGCTTTCGCTTATCAGCTTTTACATTTTCATTGAAAGACTTGCTTATATAAACAGGTCAACCGTCATAACAAAAGGTCTTCTTCCGGCTGTAACCTCCGAGATCAGGAGCGGCAACTCCAACAATGCCCTTGTCCATGCAAGGAACAGTCAGGCTGCCGTGGGAAGGATCCTTGAAAGCGGAATTGAAAAGATTGGAAAGCCTCTTGGCGAGGTGGAAAGGAACATCGAGACCGCCACCAATCTTGAGATAACCAGGATGGAAAAGAACACAGGCTACCTGGGAATTATTGCCAGCGTTGCTCCCATGCTGGGATTTATAGGGACGATCTCGGGTGTGATCAAGATATTTTACAATATTTCCCTTGCCGACAACATAAGCATAGGTCTTATTGCAGGAGGTCTTTACCAGAAAATGATCTGCTCCGGAGCCGGATTGATCGTTGGTGTGCTGGCCTATGCAGGATATCATTATCTTCAGTTGAAGATTGACAGGTATCTTATCAGGCTTCAGGAATCGTTGATCCAGTTTTTAAAGGCAGTCTGAGATGAATATCAGAAGAAGTAAGCATTTCAAACCCGAAGTAAGCACTTCGTCGCTGAATGACATAATGTTCTTTCTGCTGCTTTTCTTTCTGATTGTCTCCACACTGGCTAATCCCAACGTCATCAAGGTTCTGCTTCCGAAATCAAGAAGCGCCCAGGAGATTGACAAGCAGCAGGTTAACCTGACAGTTACGGAAGACAGAAAGTACTACATCGACCAGAAGGAAGTACTGTTGTCGGAGCTCGAACAAAAACTCCAGGAGCATGTAAGGGGAATCGAGAATCCTACCGTCGTGCTCAGGTTCGCAAAAAGCCTCAATATCCAGGATCTTGTAGATGTCCTTGAAGTCGGAGTGCGGCTGAACATCAAAATGGTGATGGCCACCGACAAGTCGAACGCTTCCCTCTGACAGACAACGGGAAATAACAACAAAAATTTATCGAATAACGATAATTTCATCTATGTTATTCGACAATTTTTTTACCCAAAACGATATCAATATTTTTCACTGTTCCATATCTCCCACGACTTTTCAGCCTGGGAATGGAGCATTTTGGTACCTGTCACGACAGTGCATCCTCTCTCCTTCCCTTTCCTGAGGAAGGTTGTCATTTCGGGATTGTAAACCAGGTCAAAAAGGATGTGTCCGGGGCCCAGCAGGTCATAATCGATATCAGGAAAGCTTTCGGTATCGGGGAACATTCCCACTGGTGTTGTGTTGACTATCAGCCTGACGTTTTGAATGATTTCTCTGTCGATATCTCCATAAGTAATGAAGCCCGGTTTTCTTTTCCTTGAGACAGATATATACTCAATATTCATTGAGGAGAGCACATGGCATACAGATTTTGAACTACCGCCTGAGCCCAGGACCAGTGCTTTTTCAACGGCACTGCCTATAACAGGCCTGATTGTCTCGGCAATTCCAAAAATATCGCTGTTGTAGCCTGTCAGTTCCGGGGGACCTGAATGTCTTTTTATTTTTATCACATTGACAGCGCCCACTTTTTCAGCCTGGGGATCTATCCTGTCAAGCAGCGGGATCACTTCGGTCTTATATGGGATAGTGATATTCAGTCCGCAAAGCTGTTCATCCGAAACCAGTTTACGGAGCAGACCAATATCTCTCAGAGGAAAGTTTTCATAGGTACAATCCTGTATCCCTTCCCTGTGAAATTTTTCTGAAAAAAATTTCTTTGAGAATGAATGGCCAAGCGGATAACCAACGAGTCCGAATTTCCTCATGTCCCGGTCAGTCAGGGATTAAGACCCTCGGGCAGGAACTGGAAGAAAGTATCGCCTCTCAGTCCCAGACGGAGAGATTCGAGAGGGATAATCTCATTCGGGGCTATGTTTCCGAGGTTTACATTAGCTCCAAAATGTTTAATGAACCAGGCTTGCTGCGATTTAAGCGGAGCTTCCCAGATCACCTTATCCAGACCCACATTATCCGATATCTCCTTAATCAGAGGCAGATTGACGGAGCCGTCATCATTATATATCCCGATGGTACCCGATTCGCGGGCTTCAGCTATTACCTTTACTGAACCGGCCTTCAGTTCCGATTTCATCATTTCAACCCATTCAGCAGGAGAATAGACAACGTCCTTCTTTTTTGATCCCACCTCGGATATCACTGTGCCTCTTGCGGCCAGGGTCCTTATGCATTCGAGCTTCTTTTCCTGGCTCATCTCATAAGAACCGTCGGAGATCTCGACCAGACTGATCTCGTGCCTGTCGATGAAAGCGACAAACTCCCTGAACATATCCCTGATAATGAATGCTTCGAAAAGGGTTCCCCCGAAATATGGGATACATCCGGCATTTTTATAAACCTTAAGCTTTTCCTCCAGCCCCGGTGTGATCAGGGATGTGCCGAAACCAAGCTTTACGAAATCGGTGTATTCGCTTCCAACCGACATAAAATCTTCAGCTTCCCTTACGCTGAGGCCTTTATCCATTACCATTGTAAGACCTGTGGTTCTGGGCTTTGCAGGACGGTCGGGAAGAAAAGGGATCAAGTTTTTCATCAGTATATGGTTTTTATTTTATAGTCCCGGAGGAACCCTTACAGTTGAAAATTGTATAATACATGTTCGTGTAATTGTCACATGTGGTTTCAACTTATAATGTCTGTTCCGCTGATTGTAAAGCATTATGACACCGGTTGCCAGGTGCAATGCTGTCAGACCCGGTCGTGATTCAAACCCGACAATCACCGGAGGTTATATTCCTGAAGAAGCTTTTTTATCTTTCTTGTAAGGAGTTTATCAGGGAAAATGTCGTGAAAATTCTCAAACATCTCCTTGTCGCCGTCAATGGCAAGCGACAGGTGTTTCAGGGCATTTTCAGGAAGGCCGGAATGGAGATAGAATGAAGCCAGGATATAATTTATGCCCGGTACGTCTCCAAGTATTTTGTAAGCCTTCTCGATGAAAGGAAGCGACCTGCTGACAAAACCGTCCCTTACAATTATTTTCCCCAGATCAGTCCAGACTTCAGAATAATATGCATCGAGTTTCAGAGCCTCCCTGAAACACCTGAGGGTGTCCTTTGTTTCCTTTCTTGCATAATGAGCTTTCCCGAGCATATACCATATTTCAGGATTTTCGTCATCGAGGCGGACAGCTTTTCTCAGATATATAAGGCTTTCTTCGGGGTTACCCGATTCAAGTGAAATGATTCCAAGACCGAACCAGGGATCTGCATATTCAGGAGCGAGCTCAATGGCTTCATGATAGTACTTTCTGGCAAGGATGAGATCGCCTGTCTTCTCGTAACATTCTGCGAGGTAAGTCATAGCCTCGAAACTGTCGGGCTCATTCTCGAGATATTCGTGGTAAACCGGGATAGCCTCTGAATACCTTTCCTGGTTGCAGAGAATATTTGCTTTGTTGAATATTGCGAAAGTGTTTTGTCCGTTGATGGCAAGGGCGTAATCATAAGCTTCAATAGCCTTGTCGTAGTCCTCCAGCTTATTGTAGATTATTCCCAGATTATACCAGCCGCTGTCGGAAAAAGGCTCGAATTCAAGGTATTTGAGATACAGGGAGATGCTGTTTTCAAAGTCCTCTGTCTTTTCGTAGGCATAGGCAAGGTCGTAGAGATGAGCATAGAAATCGGGTTCCAGATCGATAAGTTTCTTCATGTAAGGGATCAGGTACTCGTAGTAATTAAGGTTCTGAAGCACCGAAGTGATAGAAAAAAGAATTTCGCCCGGATCTTCTGAATCAAGAGTAAGGGCAAAATCGAACATTTTCTTCGCTCCCTGGATGTCGCCGAGAATACCCATGGCGGTTCCTTTGGCAACAAAAATCTCATGGTTCCCCGGTTCGATGCTTTCGAGAGTCTTGAGTATCCTGAGAGCTTCAACGGCCCTTCCTTTATCGAGGAACACCCTGGCCTTGCGGAGCTGAATGGAAACGGAATTCGGATGCTGTTCCGATGCAAGCAATGCAGCATCATAAGCCCTGGAAGAATTGTTCGATTCTATATAATAATCGATAATATTTTCAAATTCAATAACATCAAAGAAATAATTCTCATTATTCTTCTTCATCCTTTCAAATTTCCGGATGACATTTTTAAGATCTTCCTCGTAGAAGTAATTGTACTTATCGTCTTCCATCCCCTCTAAAATATTGAGTACAAAATTAATAACATTTTAAATAAACCATTTGAGGCCCTGATCATATTATCAACATTTTTACTGATTTTTAAACACTTGAATGTCAGATAAATACAATTTTAACATTCTTATTTTTGATTTTTTCAGGTTTTGACGCAACCTTCAGGTCCTATTTTTCATCTATGAGTTGTAAATATTCCAAACCCTATATACGATATTTACCCTGGAATTAACCTAAATTCTACCTTTGAAAAACCGGGCACAAGCCCGGTTTTTTCATTAAAGGGCTCCAGTTATAATTTTACTTTATGGAGGCCGTTTTATTTAAGAATAAACAAAACGAATATTTTTCCGGGATGAAAAAGACCTTTTTTATTTCAGTGACAGGCGTTCTGATAATTATTCTCACATTCTCGTGTGAAAAAGCCACCAGAAATGCGTTGATAGAAAAGGGGACTTTTCCCGATTCACTTATAATCCTGTCGGAAATCAATTCGATTTATGATGACTACAATTCCGACATTCATCAGCTTTCCGGTTCAAGTCCGATAGTATTCTCGAGCAACAGGGGAAGCGAAGGAGGTCAGTTTGATCTTGTTCACGGAGTGTTTGCCTACAGCTTCGTTCAGGAGAACGGAGACTTTTTCCTGTTATCTGAAATAGCTCCCGATCCGTTTCTTGCACAATTGGTATCAAAAGTCAATACGGTGTCTGATGATCTTGGCCCATACAGGCTTTACAGTCCTGTCGACGGCTTCGAGTATCTTGTTGTGTCGTCAGAAAGCGAACAGGGAGATCTTGATTTTCATTACACAAAAAATCTCCCGTACTTCGGGACTGCCATTCCTGAAATAGCTGACAAAAAAGCTCTTACACTTCTGAATTCCACTGGCAACGATGCATATTTTTGTTTCAACACCACTCAGGACACGGCGTATTTTTGCAACGATGCCGGTGGAAGCTTTGACATCTGCATGTACAGGAAACAGACTGAGCAGACTGTTGATGAATGGTTTTCGCAGGAAGGAGCGGTATCTTCAGGGGTTGAATCTCTTAACAGCACAGCCGACGATAAATGTCCGTACATATACAGGAAGATAATGGTCTTTGCGTCCGACCGCGAAGGAGGCCTTGGAGGATTTGACCTGTACTATTCTGAATTCAAAAATGGTGTATGGGGCTCTCCCGTGAACTTCGGGCCTTCCGTAAACACCTCCTTTAATGAATACCGTCCAATACTTGGCGGAGATGAGAATTTTACGAATATGTTCCTTCTGTTCTCATCGGACAGGCCTGGCGGAAAGGGTGGTTTTGACCTTTATTTCAGGGGGACGGATCTATTTTAGACTGGCTGCCAGAAGGGTATTGCGAAGGAGGGCCACTCTTGTCATAGGCCCGACTCCTCCCGGAACAGGAGTGATCCAGGAGCACAGCGGTGCCACATTTTCAAAATCAACGTCGCCGGCGAGTTTCCAGCCCGATTTTGTTTCTGCTGAAGCGATACGTGTGGTTCCGACATCGATCACAACCGCACCCGGTTTTATCATTTCAGCCGTAACGAATCCCGGCGAGCCAAGGGCAGCGACTACTATGTCGGCTCTTTTAATATGTGATGAGATATCCTTTGTCCTGCTGTGAACCACTGTCACCGTTGCATCCATTCCCTTCTGCGAGAGCAGGATGCTGAGAGGGCGTCCGACAATGTTGCTCCGGCCAATAACCACGCATTCCCTGCCTGTTGTTTCTATATTGTATCGTTTAAGCAGTTCCACTATTCCGTAAGGAGTTGCGGGAAGGTAGCCATCAAGGCCAATTACCATCCGTCCGATGTTGACCGGATGAAAACCATCGGCATCCTTTCCGGGATCAATGGCTTCAGTGATACGGCTCTCCGAAATATGGTCAGGAAGCGGAAGCTGGACTATGAATCCGTCGACATCCGGATCGCGGTTGAGCTTACGGATCGCTTCAATGATCTGGTTTTCCGTAACGTTGTCGTCCATTCTTACAAGAGTGGATCTGAACCCAACCTCATGGCAGTCCTTTATCTTGTTTGCCACATATGTTTCGCTTGATCCGTTGGAACCGACCAGAATTGCGGCCAGGTGAGGTATCTTTTTCCCTGATCCGGCTCTTTCAGCCACTTTCATTGCAATTTCCTTCTTGATCAGGCCCGCTGTAAGTTTTCCGTCGATAATCTTGTACATTGCAGTCAGGTTTTATCTTCTGCCCAGCATGCGGGCAGCGTTTTTGTTTGTAGTCATCATTTTCATCATCCTTCTGGTCTCGTCGAATTGTTTCAGAAGTCTGTTTACATCCTGAACGGTGGTACCGCTTCCCATTGCGATCCGTTTTCTTCTGCTTCCGTTAAGGACACCCGGATTGGTTCTTTCCTGAGGTGTCATGCTTCTTATAATGGCTTCAATCCCCTTGAATGCATTATCGTCAATATCAAGGTCCTTTATTGCTTTTCCCACACCGGGGATCATCGACATCAGGTCCTTTACGTTCCCCATCTTTTTTATCTGCTGTATCTGGGAAATGAAATCGTTGAAATCGAACTGATCTTTGGCGATTTTTTTCTGGAGTTTTCTGGCTTCTTCTGTATCGAACTGTTCCTGGGCTTTTTCCACAAGGGAGACAATATCTCCCATTCCAAGGATTCTGTCAGCCATACGTGAGGGGTAGAAAATATCGATGGCATCCATTTTCTCACCTGTACTGACGAACTTGATAGGCTTGCTGACCACCGATCTTATCGAGAGGGCAGCTCCACCCCTTGTATCTCCGTCGAGTTTTGTAAGAACCACTCCATCAAAGTCGAGGCGGTTGTTGAATTCCTTTGCGGTATTCACGGCATCCTGGCCTGTCATGGAGTCGACCACGAAAAGAATCTCATGAGGGCTGACAGCATCCTTTATTGATGCTATCTCCTTCATCATATCCTCATCGATGGCGAGGCGTCCGGCTGTATCGATAATGACAACATCCCTGCCCGTCAGTTTTGCTTCCTTTACTGCATTACGCGCTATCTGAACCGGGTTCCCGTTGCCGGCTTCTGTGTAAACAGGGATCCCTGTCTGGGTTCCGAGAACCTTCAGCTGTTCTATAGCAGCGGGCCTGTAGACGTCGCCGGCAACAAGAATCGGATTCTTGCTCCTTTTGGTTTGCAGCCATTGAGCAAGCTTTCCGCTGAATGTTGTTTTTCCGGAACCCTGAAGACCTGCTATCAGGATAATTGAAGGGTTTACCTTAATATTAATATCGGTCTTCTCCCCTCCCATCAGTTCCACAAGCTCATCATGGACTATTTTTATCATCATCTGGGAAGGATTCACCGATTTGATCACTTCCTGGCCGATAGCCTTCGTCTTTACCATATCGGTAAACTGTTTGGCTATCCTGAAGTTAACGTCGGCGTCGAGAAGCGCTCTCCGCACTTCCTTCAGAGTTTCAGCTATATTTATTTCGGAGATCCTTCCCTGTCCTTTTAGTATCCTGAAGGATTTTTCCAGTCGTTCGCTGAGTGTTTCAAACATGGTATGAAAATGAAAAAATTATATTTAAAATTAAGTTGCTGGTTACTGGTTACCTGAGGCTCAGGGCTCAGGGCTCAGGGCTCAGGGCTCAGGGCTCAGGGCTCAGGGCTCTGGAATTCTGCCAACTGCATCCTGCCAACTGCCAACTTCACCCTGCCAACCATCAACTGCCACCTGTTTACTGCTTTATGTTACATCCGTTCAGGCATATCTATTCCAAGCAGCCACATTCCAGAAAACAGCACCCTGCTAATGACACCTGAGAGCAGGAGCCTGAAATTCCTCAGTGAGGCATTTTCCTCCCCGAGTATTGAAAAATCGTGGTAGAACTGGTTGAATTCTCTTGATAGGTCGTAGCAGTAATTTGCTATCAGGGCGGGAGTATAGGTTTCAGCCGCCTCGGCAACCAGATCAGGATACTTTCTCAACAATTTGACCAGTTCGATCTCCTTTGGACCGGGTTTTGCAGATCTGATTTCTCCTGTATCAGGAAACACTCCTGACTGTTCCGCCTTTCTGAAGACCGATTTGATCCTTGCATAGGTGTACTGGATAAACGGCCCCGTATTTCCGTTGAAATCGATTGATTCTGCAGGATTGAAAGTCATGTTCTTATGAGGATCCACTTTCAGTATGTAGTACTTAAGTGCTCCGAGACCGATCTTCATGAAGATCTCCTCTTTTTCCTCCCCGCTGAATTCCGAAAGTTTGCCCAGTTCATCCGAAACGCTTCTTGCAGTCTCCTTCATTTCAAGGATGAGATCATCCGCATCGACAACCGTACCTTCACGCGATTTCATTCTTCCTTCCGGCAGTTCGACCATTCCGTATGAAAAATGAATAAGGCCGTCGGCCCATGAATATCCCATTTTTTTCATAAGGGCTCTCAGCACCTGGAAATGATAATTCTGCTCATTCCCTACAACATAAAGGGTTTTGTCGAACCTGAAATCGTTCTGCCTTGCTACTGCCGTGCCCAGGTCCTGAGTCATATAGACTGCAGTCCCATCTGATCTGAGAAGAAGTTTGTGGTCGAGTCCCTGGCCGCTGAGGTCGACCCATATTGAGCTGTCGTCGTGCTGATAAAGGACATTTCGCCTGAGGCCGTCGAGAACGATTTCCTTTCCCGTGAGATAGGTTTCGGATTCGTAGTAAATCCTGTCAAAATCAACTCCGAGTAATTTATAGGTCTCATCGAATCCCTTGTAAACCCACGAGTTCATCATTTTCCACAGATCGACCACTTCCCTGTCGCCGTTTTCCCATTTCACAAGCATTTCCCTTGCTTCTGCCATCAGGGGAGCCGAGTTGCGGGCCTCGGTCTCGTTCATCCCACCTGCAATCAGTTCTTCTGCCTGTTTCCTGTATTCCTGGTCAAACATAACATAGTATTTGCCAACGAGATGGTCTCCCTTCATACCTGATGATTCGGGAGTTTCGCCGCCAGAGTACTTAAGCCAGGCAAGCATCGATTTGCATATATGGATGCCGCGGTCGTTGACTATGTTTGTTTTGATAACCCTGTGACCGCAGGATGAGAGAATTCTGTAAAGCGAGAATCCCAGGAGGTTATTCCTTATATGCCCCAGGTGAAGTGGCTTGTTGGTATTGGGTGATGAATATTCAACCAGGATGGTCTCAGGTTTTGAAACACGGCATTTTTCCAGGAGGTCCGTTCTGCATGAAAGGTCAGCAAAGTATTCCACCCACCATCTGTCGGCTATCTCTATATTGAGGAATCCCTTGATAACATTGAATCCTGAGATATCCGGCAACTGATCCTTAAGGAAATTTCCAATACTTGTTCCCGTATTTTCCGGGGTGTTTTTGGAATATCTTAAAAGCGGGAAAACGACAAGGGTAAAGTCGCCCCTGAACTCTTTCCTGGTCTCCTGGATCTGGATCAGATCTTCAGGTACCTCATTGTTATAAAGCACCCTTATTGCTTCCCTTATTTTGTTCCTGATTACAATTTCCATTGCAGTTAAAGAAATTACGCCTGCAAATATAGCATTTTAATGAAATCCACGATTAAAGGGCCCTGTACGGGCAATGCAGGAAACGGCTTAGAGAAGATCACCGGCTGTTTTATATCAACGAATGTTTTTATTTGACTACTGATCATTTCTTTTTGATTAAAGTTTAATATCATAAAAAAAGATGTTATACTTTTGAATTAGAACATTCACAGATATAAAAAGGAAAAAACGATCCTGCCATGAAGGAGCTCAAGAATTTAATTATTGAACAGACTGACAAGACACCGCTGATAGATTTCAACTATCTGAACGGTGAACTTATTTTATCGGGTAAATCAATTCCGATAAATGCTCCCAGGATCTTTGAGCCTCTTTTAGAATGGGTTAATGATTATGTTAAAAATCCTCGTCAGACAACAAATTTACGATTAAATCTCGAATATTTCAATACGGCCTCCTCAATCTGGCTTGCCAAAATTGTAAAAGCTCTTTCGGGCATAACCAAACCGGAAAGCATTCTGATCCTGCATGTTTACTTTTCCATAGAGGACTTTGATGACATTGATGATATCAAGGATGATCTCAGTCCGTTGATTGATGTGGTAAGCGCCGCTACTGTAAGCGTAGGGCTGAAGATATACGGCACCGATGAAACCGGCAAGGTACTCAAGGAGTCGATGATATTTATATAGAAGAGGAGTTCAATTTCCTGCAGTCTTATTCTGTTTCTGATTTTTTTGCCATAACTTTATTACGGTAAACCAATTGCATTGCACAATGCGAAAGCTATTGATTGCAGCGGCATTAACAATATTAGTTATGGATGCATTCCCCCAGCAGAGGTTATCAGACCGTCAGCCTGTTGCGGCCGGCAGGTTTTATTCAGCTTCAGCCGAAACCCTTGAGAAGGATATTGCTGAGCTGTTCGCTTCCTGTAAAAAAAGTCCGCTGAATACCGGAAAGGTTAGGGCAATAATCAGTCCGCATGCCGGCTATATCTATTCAGGTAAAATAGCCGCATCAGCTTTTTCAACCATAGGAAGAAAAACAGGCTATAAGAATGTTTTTCTTATAGGATCAAGTCATGTAATGGCTTTTGACGGCGCTTCACCCTACAGCAGCGGCGATTTCATAACTCCGTTGGGGAAAGCGCGGGTTAACAGGGAGATTGCCGGAAAGCTCAGGGAGAACAAGCTCTTCAGCTTCCCTGCTGATGCTCACAACAAGGAACACAGTCTCGAAGTGCAGGTCCCCTTTATACAGTATTATTTCCAGGATCAGCCCCTGCTGGTTCCCATCATTATTGGGACAAACCGAAGTGAAGAAATAAAGAAGATGGCTGAAATACTCAGGCCATGGTTCACTTCCGAAAATCTCTTTGTGATCAGCAGTGATTTTTCACACTACCCATCCTATAAAACGGCTTATACCGTCGACAGATCGACAGCTGATGCAATTGTTGAAGGCGATCCTTCAAAGTTTCTCACCACATTGCGTAAAAACTCCCAGGTCGATGATCCCGGCCTGGTAACCAGCATGTGCGGATGGACATCCGGACTGCTTCTTCTTTTCCTGGCTGAAGGAAACGACAACCTTGAATTCAGAAGAATTGATTACAGTAATTCGGGCGATGTAAAGACCGGCGACATGGAAGGCGTTGTGGGATATAATGCCATCGCCCTGTATGAAAAGTCAGGCGGCAGCATGGATCCGGGCAGGCTTGAGGATGAACTCCGGTTCACTGACAGTGAAAAGGCTCAGTTGATCTCCATGGCCCGTGACAATATTAAATCGCTGCTGTATGAAGGAAAAGGTATAAGCGTCGACAAGGACAGGCTGCCTGAGGTATTCCTCCGACCGCTGGGAGCATTCGTAACTCTGAAGATCGGCAGCAATCTCAGGGGATGCATTGGCAGATTCGTATCGGACGATCCACTCTGGAAAGTCGTGCTCGAGTCATCTCAATCGTCAGCTTTCGATGACCCCAGGTTTTCACCCCTTACCAGGGATGAATTCTCAAAAACCGGCATCGAGATCACTGTTCTTGGTCCGATGAAAAAGATTGAAAGTATTAATGAAATAGAACTTGGCAGGCATGGCATTTACATAAAGAAGGACTACCGGTCAGGGACCATGCTGCCTCAGGTAGCTACCGAAAACAACTGGACTGTTGAACAATTCCTTGGCTACACCTCCCGGGAAAAGGCAGGTCTGGGATGGGATGGCTGGAAGACTGCGGATATTTTCATCTACGAAGGAATTGTGATAGAGGAAGAGAAGAAATGATCATGGACCATGAATCAGCATCTTCCAATGGATATGACTCCGGCACAGCTCTTTTTATAACAGGTTTCATAAGTTCTTCCGTTCAGCTTCTTCTGCTCCGGGAGATGATGAACATCACCGGGGGATACGAGCTTATTTCCGGTTCCTTCCTGTCGGCATGGCTCATAGGATCGGCGCTCGGCTCATCATTTGCCAGGGGAACCGATTCATCGGGGCCAGGCAGGATTCTGATGTTTTTCACCGTCGCACCTCTGATTTCACTCTTTCTTCTGCTCCTGCTTACAAGGCTTATCCTGCATCCGGGAGAGACTCCCTCATTCTTTTCGGGCCTGATAGTCACTTTCCTGTCACTTTTGCCCTTCTGCTTTGTTTCGGGTTATACCTTTATTAAACTAACGGTAATAAACAAGGCATCGGGCCGGAATCCGGGAAGATCATTTTCAGTCGAGACATCAGGCGGGATTCTTGCCGGAATTGCAATATCAATGGCAGGAGCCATGGTACTTAACACTTACCAGGCTCTTATCATAATCACCCTGATGGGAATTACATATTGCCTGCTTACATTCAGAATAAGATCATTTGCCGGAAGGCTCGTCATTAAATTCGTTGTACTGGCGGCAGTATCGTTGATGCTTTTATTTCCTCCTGATATCTTTTTCAGGCAAATAATGCTTAAGGGGATTAAGGTCACCGGGACCTTCGACACACCATACGGCAACGTAACGCGAGGTGAATATCATGGAGAGGAAAGCCTCTGGTACAACCAGCGGCTTGTAAAATATAGTGAAGATGCAGTAGAAAGTGAGGAGGACATTCACTACTGCATGCTTCAGACCGAAAATCCTGCCGCTGTGCTTCTTGTTTCAGGAGGAACACTTCCGAGGCTCAGGGAGATTGACAAGCATAATGTAGATGAAGTGGTATATGTGGAACTCGACCCCGCTTTGTCGGCAGCTGTCAGAGATATGCCCGCTGATGTGAATCCGCCTGTTGTCGTAATAAATGATGACGCACTCGGTTTTGTCAGGCGGACCGGCAGAAAATTTGATGCGGTAATTATGCTTCTTCCTCCTCCTTCGACGCTCTCACTTAACAGATACTACACCCTGGAATTCTTCAGATCCGTAAAAAAGAGAATGAATCATGGTGCTGTGTTCTCCTGTTCGCCGGGAATCATTCCGGGATATTTAAATGATGGAGCTGTGAAGTTCAGTTCTTCCGTTTACAACAGCCTTAAGAAAGTATTTGCCAATGTTGTTCCTGTTGCAGGCAGCAAGCTATATTTCATTGCTTCCGACAATAAGCTTTCTACCTCATTCTGCATGCTTGTTGAAAAAAAAGAATTGAAGAACTCCTATGTATGTTCCGATTACCTTTCCGACGATCTTGTCACAGCCAGGTCGGAAGAGCTTACCCGGCTTATGGACAGATCGGCAAAACTTAACAGGTTGATGACTCCCGAAGCCTCCTTTCATTATCAGTCATTCATCCTGAGCAGGGACACAGGTGCGAAGATACCCTCATTGCTTCTTGCCATGGCCCTCTTCGCACTTTCTCTCCTGAATTTCAAAAAGCGGACGGGCATGATGTATTTCAGCGCGTTAGCCCTTGCCGGTTATGAAATAATACTGCTCCTGATACTTCAGCTTGCCATTGGCAACATGTATCAGGCGACCGGAATGGTAATTGCCGGGTTGATGGGCGGACTGGCGCTTGGTTCCGGGTCAGGTAATCCTGTTAATACCCGCCGGAATATGACGGCAAAAACTTTGCTTCTTATCTTTCTTTATGCATTGACAGGTCTCCTGGCAGGCCGTCTGGCAGATATCAGCTGCAAGCCGGCCGTAACGGGATTGTTGATTGCAGCCGGATTCCTGCCGGCCTATATAACAGGAAGTTTCTACAGGGATATCAGTTCAGGAGGACCGGCCGGACCTGAACCCTCAGTGGTATATAGTTCGGATCTCTCGGGATCGGCGCTGGGATTTATTCTGTTTTCAGGCTTTACAGTACCGCTGCTTGGCATAAAAGTCTCACTGTTCATTCTTCCGGTCCTGATCTCAGCAGGGTTTCTGTTCATCCCCCGGACTGAAGAATAGACGGTTTTTTCTTAAATTTGTGTGAATAAGATTCTCAATGGAACCCAAAAGAAGGACTATCGGCAAAAGGGAATTCATAAAGCAATGTGCCGCATTTTCGGCGGGCATGTTTTGCATTCCGGGCCATGGGTTCCGTTATGGTATCGAAGGGATCGGACAGACAGATTTCAGCAGGGAGGCCATGTTCCAGGAGAAGACGCCGCGCGGGATCATGTGCCGCATATGTCCGAATGAATGCATACTTAAGGAAGGAGAGCTCAGCCAGTGCAGGAACAGGAAGGTCTCCGGGTCGGTTCTTTACACTCTGGCCTATGGAAATCCCTGTTCGGTAAATGTGGATCCTGTTGAAAAGAAGCCATTATATCATTTTTTGCCCGGCACCCGTGCTTTTTCAATTGCCACGGCCGGCTGCAACCTTGCCTGTCTGAACTGCCAGAACTGGACCATATCCCAGACAGGACCGGACAAAACAAGAAATGTCAGTCTTATGCCCGACAAGGTTGTATCCGAATGCCTTGCAAAAAACTGCAGTTCAATAGCATATACTTATTCCGAGCCTGTTACCTTTTATGAATATGCTTATGAAACGGCTTTTCTTGCAAGACAGGCAGGCATAAAAAACATATTCAAATCGAACGGATATATCAATCCGGAGCCCCTGAGAAAATTATGCAAAGTGATCGATGCTGCAAACATCGATCTCAAGTCGTTCAGCGACAGCACTTACCTTCGTCTTTCGGGAGGAAGGCTTCAGCCTGTTCTCGATTCACTTGTCATATTAAGGGACCAGGGTGTCTGGCTTGAGATAACAAATCTCATTGTACCCGGATGGACTGACAATCCGGAAGAGATTAAAAAGATGTGTAACTGGCTTTCCGGAAACGGATTCAGAAATACCCCTATCCATTTCAGCAGGTTTCACCCCACATACAGGCTCGAACAGCTTCCCCCCACTCCGCTGGAGGTTCTGAACACTGCAGTGAAGATTGCCGCGGATGAAGGTCTGCAATTTGTTTACACCGGCAATGTCCCCGGACATGAGAAGTCGGATACAATATGTCCCGGCTGCGGCGCCGGGCTTATCATCAGACAGGGATACAGGATCGTTTCCATGGCCCTTTCCGGAAGCAGGTGCAGCAAATGCGGGAAGCTGATTGAGGGTGTCTGGAGCTAAAATATAAAATCAGATGAATCAGGAAGAAGCCAAAGGGCGCATCGAAAGGCTGCGCAAGGAGATTGAAGAGCATAACCACAGGTATTACATTCTTAATGACCCTGTTGTTTCTGATTTCGAATATGATCTCCTTATAAATGAGTTGCAGGTCCTGGAGAAAAAATTTCCTGAGTTGTCATCACCTTCCTCCCCCACCCTTAAGGTAGGAAGTGATATTACAAAGGAATTCCTTCAGTATGAACACAGGTACCCCATGCTTTCTCTGGGAAACACTTATAACTTCGATGAGCTCCGTGATTTTGATGCCAGGCTGAGGAGAGCAGTTAACGGTCCTGTGGAATATGTGTGCGAACTGAAATTCGACGGCGCATCAATAAGCATAACCTATGTTGACGGAGTTATGTCGACAGCTCTGACGAGGGGCGACGGAACCAGAGGGGATGATGTTTCAGCCAATGTAAGGACCATCAGCGCCATACCCACGGCAATCAGGAATCACGATATACCGGAAGAATTCACTGCAAGGGGGGAAATCCTGATGCCCAGGGCAGTTTTCCACAGGCTGAATGAGGAGAGAGAAAAGGAAGGTCTCAATCCCTTTGCAAATCCAAGGAATGCAGCTGCCGGTACGCTGAAGACACTTGACCCGGCTGTTGTTGCTTCACGAAATCTCGATTGTATTTTTTATTTTCTGCTTGGGGAAAATCTTCCTCACAAAACCCATTACGGAAACCTGAGGATTTTATCCGGATGGGGATTTAAGACCGACGGCAATACAGAGTTGTGCCGGAGCATAGGGGAAGTGATAGAGTATATTGACAAATGGGATAAACTCAGGGAGGAGCTGCCCTTCGACACCGATGGTGTTGTTATCAAGGTGAATTCGCTTGATCAGCAGGCTGAAGCGGGTTACACTGCAAAATCGCCCAGATGGGCCATTGCCTACAAATACAAGGCTGAACAGGCTCGTACCCGGCTGCTCTCAGTGTCATTCCAGGTGGGAAGGACAGGCAACGTTACTCCGGTGGCGAACCTCGATCCGGTGCAGCTGGCAGGTACAACGGTTAAAAGGGCATCCCTTCACAATGCCGACCAGATCTACCTTCTCGACCTGCATGTAAACGACATGGTATATGTTGAAAAAGGAGGTGAAATAATCCCCAAGATTGTTGGTGTCGATAGCGCTGCCCGTGATGAATCGGGGAAAAGGATCAGGTTCATTGAGAGTTGCCCGGAATGCGGAACTATGCTGGTCCGCAACGAAGGTGAAGCCAACCACTATTGTCCCAATTATCTGCATTGCCCTCCTCAGCTGAAAGGCAGGATTGAACACTTCATATCCAGAAAGGCGATGGACATTGACGGACTTGGAGAGGAGACTGTTGATCTCTTATTCAGCAACGGGCTGATAAGGAATGTGGCTGACCTGTACGACCTCAAACCTGAGCAGCTTGTCCCTTTGGACAGGATGGGCGAAAAAACAGCATCCAGAATAATATCAAGCATTAAGGGATCGGTCAGTATCCCCTATCATCGTGTGGTTTTTGCGCTTGGGATAAGGCATGTAGGTGAGACTGTGGCGAAAACCCTGGCTGCGGAATTCCCATCACTCAACCAGCTTATGTCGGCTGATATTGAAACACTGACCACAGTCAACGAGATTGGTCCGAAGATAGCCTCAAGCATTGTGTCGTATTTCACCGATCCTGAGAACATAATAATAATCAGCCGTTTAAGGTCGGCAGGCATAAAAATGACGGGGGAACCGAAAAAGACAGGTTCCGCCGGAATTCTTAGCGGAAAGATCGTTGTCGTTTCAGGTGTTTTTACCAGGCACAGCCGGGATGAATACAAGGAAATCATAGAAAAGCATGGAGGAAGGAACTCATCATCCATTTCCGGCAGCACCTCTTTCATACTTGCCGGCGACAATATGGGACCCTCGAAAAGGGCTAAGGCGGAAGAGCTTGGAATAAAGATCATGGGGGAGGAAGAATTTCTTGCTATGACAGGTGAATTATGACCATATCAGATAGCTTTCGTTTATAAAAAACTGTTAGGTTTGCACCATGGATATTTTAAGGAACCTGCGGATCAGGGCCGGAAGATCAAAGCTGTCGGGAAGGATGGCCAGGATCAAAAGGAAACCTCTGTATATCAATCTTTTTCATATCAAGACCATCGGGATTGTCTGGGATGCGAGCAGGCCTGAGGATTTCAGTATTCTTACAAGATTTCACCAAAAAATGGCCGAACAGAACAAGGATGTAAGGATTCTTGGTTTTTACCCCGGAAAAGAATTGCCCGACCGTTATACAGCAATCAGGTATTTCACCTGTTTCAGGAAGAATGAGGTGAATTTTTTCTATTGTCCGGTAAGTCCCGATGCGGAATCTTTTATCTCTGCTCATTTTGATCTGCTTATAGATATCAATTTCGGCAGCCAATTTCCGCTTTATTATGTAAGTTCACTTTCACAGGCAGATCTTAAGGTAGGCCTGACTGGCTGTGAACCGGAATCATCCCCCTTCGACCTCATGATCTCGATGACAGGCGAGGTAAATACCGAAAAGTATCTTGAGTATGTGTTGTATTATCTTGAAATGATCAATTCCGAATCAGCAAAGAAAGCAGTATAAGTGCCATAAGATGAAAAGACTAAAAGGAACAGGAGTAGCAATAGTAACACCATTCAAAAGTGATTCGAGCATTGATTTCGCAGCTCTGGGAAAGGTTATAAACCATGTAATTGCTGGCGGGGTTAATTATATAGTTGTTCTTGGAACCACAGGAGAATCGGCCACTCTTTCGAAGGATGAGAAACAGGCTGTCATTTCTTATGTGGTTGAGGCTATCGACGGGCGAGTTCCTCTGATAGTTGGTATTGGCGGTAATAACACCCAGGAGGTTGTCAACAACATAAGGCAGTCAGATCTTACGGCGGCTGATGCAGTTCTTTCTGTAGCCCCTTATTATAACAAGCCAACACAGAGAGGGCTTTTTCAGCACTTCAAGACCATTGCGACCTGGTGTCCTGTTCCGGTTATACTTTACAATGTTCCCGGGCGCACGGGGTGTAATATATCGGCTGACACCTGTCTGGAACTTGCTCACAACTGTGAGAATATTACCGGGGTAAAGGAAGCCAGCGGTGATCTGGCCCAGATTATGAAGATAATAAAGGGCAAGCCGGAAAACTTCGATGTGGTATCGGGTGACGATATGCTTACAATTCCGGTAATTGCCGCCGGAGGTTCCGGTGTTATCTCGGTTCTTGCCAATGCTTTTCCAGCTGCCTGTTCCGAGCTTGTGAGCAATGCTCTCAGGAACAATCTGAAATCAGCAAGGGAAATTCAGTTCCGTTATCTCGAAATGATTGAGCTGCTGTTTACAGAAGGCAATCCTGCAGGGGTAAAAGCCATGCTTAATGTGTTGAATATTTGCAGCAATAATCTCCGGCTCCCGCTTGTTCCGGTCAGCAGACCGACAATGAGCAGAATACAGAAAACAATAGAAGAAGTAAGCAAAGCCTGATCACCTGGGAGGCGCCTGGCCTGCAGGCGCTGATTGCTGGGCGCTGCCATGGCAGTTTTTGTACTTCTTTCCGCTTCCGCAGGGACAGGGATCATTTCTTCCTACTTTCTTTTCAACCCTTACCGGTTCCGCTTTCTGGTTTTTTTCCTG
>JAKLIJ010000031.1 GCA_022709665.1 Bacteroidota bacterium | reverse complement strand
GGAGCTCTTCTCCGATACAAGACTTTTCATGTTTTGCGGGGGATCGGTTTTCGGAAGGATGAATGCCGAATCGAAGCATATCATGGACAAACTTGCCTTCGACAGTACCTGCCGTTATTACAGGAATGACTTCGAGGAAGAGATAGAAAGCAAGGGTTCGGTTCTGGGAAGTCTGGTTTCGGGGCCGCTTGGAATGGCATTCCGGTCGATGCTCGACCCTGTCCGCTTCAGGCATCAGAGGGAAAAGTCGCTGGCGGCTATCCGCGACAGGATGTTTGCAATAGCCCTTTCCGGCGACAAGGTAGTGCCTCCGGACGGAGTAATTGAGACACTTGGAGCGAGGTCCCATGTCGAGGTTCTGGATTTCCCTTACGATTATTCCCACGAAAAGCCCTTCCCGGTCAGCGATAATGCTGCTGCTGCAAAGGTTGATGCCGGTTTTGAGAAGGTCTTTATTCCGGCCTGCAGGTTTCTGGAATAAGACCCGGCTTTCTGAAGATCCTCACTGGCGACCAGAAATTGTTTACCTTTAGCCCCGGCGAATTGAGTGATTGATGAAACTGAATTTTTGCAGTCTGAGCAGCGGGTCGAGCGGAAACTGTTACTTCCTCGGAAACGGCACTCACGGGATACTTATAGATGCGGGCATTTCTGCTTCAGCAGTTAAGAGGTTCCTCAGGGATATGGGGATCAGGATGGAAAGCATTATGGGGATCCTGATAACCCATAACCACACCGATCACATCAAAGGCCTTGAGGTTCTGACAAGGAGGAACGGGATTCCGGCCTTCACCACTGCCACCATATGGAAAAGCATTCTCTCACCCGGGACAAGAATCACGTCCGACTGCATCCGGGAGATCACAGCGGGGACAAAATTCAGCCTGGCCGGTTTCGACATCGAAGCTTTCCCTGTATGCCACGATGCTCCGGAAACCGTAGGGTACCGGTTATCATCTGAAGGCAGAAACATAACCATAGCCACCGACCTGGGGCATATCTGCGAGACGTCGGCTCCATATATCAGGTCAGCAAACCTTCTGGTTCTGGAGTCTAACTATGACGACGAAATGCTTGCCGGCGGTCCGTATCCGTATTTTCTCAAATCACGGATAAAGTCGGATCACGGTCACCTGGGCAATCATCAGGCATCTGCTTTTCTTGCAGATATAATTAATGACGACCTCCGTTTTATTTGTCTTGCCCACATGAGCGTCAACAACAACACTCCCGAAAAGGTTCTGCAGACGCTGCACCGGACATTTGAAGAAAGAGGAATTTCTCCCGATGGTAAACTTAAGATCACCGTACTCGACAGGCACAGGCCGTCGGAGATTATTTGCCTGGAATAAAAGCCGGGGATTCAGTACCGTTGTATCCTTCTTCCATACTGCTGTCAGCAGCATCCGGGCCATATCTATAATTATTTTTCAGATTTCTTATAGCTTATTGATACTCCTCCGCCCTGAGAGTTGACTGTAGTTTCGTAATTGGGAAGGCTGCGGACATATTCCAGAAAGATATCCTGTCCGCTCCGGCCTCCGTAGCCGCCCCGGCCTCCGTAGCCGCCCCGGCCTGATCTGTCGTAGATATTGTGAGCCGTGAAGCAGCCTCCGGTTTTGAGTTTCGGATCAACATCAATAAAATAGTTTTTATACCATTCCTTGTCGGCGTCGCTGAACACAAAATCGAAGGGACCTTTCAGCTGTTTAACAAGCTGGTGGGCATCTGCCAGACGGGCATCTATATAATCCGACAGTCCGGCTTCCTTAAAATTCTGAAGAGCCTGCCTGTGTCTTCCCTCGTCGATATCGATGGTTATCAGCTTACCGCCTGTTTTGCTCAGAGCCCATGCGATCCAGATCCCGGAATGTCCGGTTGAAGTCCCGATTTCAAGGGCGCTTTTATAGTTGTTCCTGACTATGATGTCGTACAGCAGTTTGCCGTCAGCCTCAGGAACATTCATATCGAACCACTGCCGATCCCGGGAGTCGAGGAATTTGGTGACCTTTTCATCAAGGTCGGCGTTGCCTTTGCCTGTTTGTGCGAAAGAGCAATACGACAGCATTCCAAACAAGATTCCGGCAACTGCAGGCATTACATGATTTTGCTTCATTGTTTTTCAGATCTGGTGTACAGATAACAGACAATCATCATGAAAGGAATGTTCCCGGAAGACGTTGTGATATATATCATACCCGCAGCCGGATTTTTTATCATGTTCTTCAATAATTCCGAAAAGCTGAATGCAATTCAGTCATTTTGGAATACATTTGCAGAGCTGTTTAGCATTGATCGCGCTATGCGGAGTATCCTTAAACGGATTTTCAGGTGCATCCTGTACCAGGATGTTTATGAACCGGGGCGATTGCCGCCTCAATTCTTCTTTCCGAAACACCAAGGTCTCCTGAGGAGGCGATCAGGGAAGGATATTTTCAGGTCGTTTCGATTATAACCTGCACCGGTTTTGCCAATGATGACTTTATCCTGTGGCCTCAGGCCGGAATGATGCTTTTGTTCCTGCTGATGTTTTCGGGAGGAAGCATGGGATCAACAAGCGGAGGAATAAAGATTGGCAGGCATCTGCTGGTGATCAAGAACTTCAGGATTGTTGTTACACGGCTTGTCCACCCGAATATTTACCCGGCTCTTAAGCTTAACGGAAAACTGATAGATGAAAAAACGAATACCTCAATAATCTCTTTTATTCTGCTTTATTTCTTTATTTTTCTGGTTGGGACAACTTTCATTGTACTGAATGGTTCTGATCCGGTCACATCTGCAACTTCAGTGGCTACATGCATGGCCGGGATTGGTCCCGGGCTGGGCACAGTAGGCCCGATGAGCAATTTTTCAGGACTGCCGGGAATAAGCAAGATTACACTTAGTCTGGTTATGATCATTGGAAGACTTGAGATTATACCTGTCTTTATTCTGTTCGGAAAATCATTCTGGAAACTGTAAGGTCCTGAAAGCCACAATCCGGAATTCCAGCGTATTTACCGGCCGGAATTAATAATCCCTGCAACTTTATTTCTCCCGGTTTGTTTAATGAGAAAACAGAATTCCCTTCAGGGTTTAACAGTTCACAATAACACGAGTTTCACTGAATAAGCAAATATCTCTCAAAAAACATAAGTTATGGCTGATTTAAGAACAAATTACATGGGACTGGAGCTTAAGAATCCGGTCATTGTGGGCGCCAGCAACCTGGTGACTAACATTGAAACTCTGAAGAGGCTCGAAAAAGCAGGAGCAGCTGCCATTGTTTACAAATCGCTTTTCGAGGAACAGATACAGGCTGAGAACCTGGAGTTGTTTGAGCGTCGTACTGAATATGAGGAAAGGAATGCCGAAATGATAACCCTGTTTCCGCATTCAAAATCGGATCTGTCATATCCCGAAGAGCATTTGTGGAACCTTAAAAGGGCAAAGGAGGCTGTCGGCATTCCGGTTATTGCCAGCCTCAATGCAGTCAGACCCGAGACGTGGGTGGAATATGCGGTGAAGATAGAGGAAACAGGCGTTGATGCCATCGAACTGAATCTTTACACCGGTCCTGAGAAGATGGATTCCTTATCTGATAATCTTGAGGAAATGCATTTAAGGACAGTGAAGGATGTCAGGTCGGCTGTCAGCATTCCTGTATCTGTGAAGCTGAGCCCGTTTTATACCAATCCCCTTAAGCTTATAACTGAAATGGATAAGGCAGGAGCAGGTGGATTTGTTCTTTTTAACAGGCTGTTCCAGCCCGACATTGACATACAGCTTGAAAAGCACACCTTCCCCTACTCTCTGAGCCATCCTGAGGATATGAGGCTGCCTCTCAGGTTTGCCGGTTTCCTTCACGGCAATGTAAATGCTTCAATATGTACAAGTTCGGGGATCTTCAGCGGAAATGACGTCATAAAGATGCTGCTTGCAGGAAGCGACTGCGTTCAGGTTGTGAGCACTCTTTATCTGAACCAGATTGAAGTTATAGCTTCGATTCTTACCGATATCGAAAAATGGATGGATTCAAAAGGTTATACTTCACTCACCGGGATAAGAGGCAAGCTTTCGAGAAAGAATTCCGGCAGTCTTCTTCCCTACCGTCATTCACAGTATATGGATTTTGTAATGTCGACATCGGAGATAATGAAGAAATACAGGTCGCTGGTATAAAAGGCGCAGGGCGCAGGGCGCAGGGCACAGGGCGCAGGGCTCAGGGAACAGGGTGCCGGGCGCAGGGCGCAGGGCTCAGGGTGCAGGGATCACTAAAGGCCCCTGCTTTTTATTATCTTAATACCTTTATCAGCCATTTGCTTCTTTAGCTTGCTGAATGACTTTATATCGAGCGGGCGTGAAGCGTCTTCGATGAGGGTTGCTGAGAATCCTTCATGCAATGCATCGAGCATGGTATAAAGGACGCAGATATCTGCAGCCAGTCCGCAGAAATAAATATCGTGTGCTCCTTTCTCCTTCAGGTAACCTGCCAGGCCGGTGCTTATCATCCTCCTGTTGTCGTAGAAACCGCTGTAGCTGTCTACCTCCGGGTTCATCCCCTTTCTGAAGATCGCTGAGAACCTGTCGGTGGCAAGACCGGGATGGAACATAGCCCCCGGCGTTCCCTGAACGCAATGATCGGGCCAGAGTACCTGCTCTTCACCATAAAGGTCAATCCTTTCGAAAGGCTTTTTGCCGGGGTGGTTCGACGCAAAGCTAACATGGTTTGCAGGATGCCAGTCCTGTGTTGCCACAACAAGGTCGAATTTGTCCTGAACGGAGTTTATAACCTCTACCACTTTATCGCCTGAGGGCACTTCAAGTGCTCCACCCGGTACAAAATCATTCTGAACGTCAACTACGACAAGTGTTTTCATGGTGTCAATCTTTATATTCCGCCATCAGCCGGTCGCGCTCATTCCGGAGCTTTTCACTCAGACCCACCTTGTAAACATGAGGATAATTGAAGCGTTTAAATTCATCGGGCAGAAGCCGGAGCCTTTCAGCGCTATACCTGGCAATATCAGCAAGGGAAGACTGAGGGACTGACTTCTTTCCTCCTTCCATAATTTTATGAAGCAGGGGTTCCTTGATTTTACAACCGATAGCCAGCGATTTATCCGGGTACAGCGGATGGTACATTATATCCATATCCGTCTCGGTATCCAGGGCAATAACATCGGCGCCCGCAAAACGGCCGTCATTGTCGAGCACCCTGAAGACCTGCTTACGGTGAGGCAGCGTTATTTTCTTTACATTCTCCGATATTTTTATTCTCGGCTTCCCTCCCGAGAAGGCAAGTTTATAAACGCCGTCGAGAGCAGCATCGGGAGCGCCTGTAACCAAACTTGTACCCACTCCGAAAACATCAATGGGAGCCTGTTGTTCAAGAAGGCTCTTTATTATATGTTCATCGAGCTGGTTCGAGGCTGCTATTCTGACATAATCAAGTCCTGACTGATCGAGCATCTCCCGGCATTTTTTGGAAAGATAGGCAAGATCGCCGCTGTCGAGCCTTATTCCGAGCAATCTGTGGCCTTTCTTTTCCATCATCTTTGCTGTCAGGATGGCATTTGGCAGGCCGCTGTTCAGAGTGTCGTAAGTATCGACGAGCAATACGCATCCATCCGGCTGGCCTTCTGCAAAGTGACTGAATGCTTCCAGTTCATCGTCAAAGCTTTCTATATACGAATGGGCCATGGTTCCCGACACGGGTATGTTGTAGTCGCGTCCGGCTGCCACATTGCTGGTAGCATTGAAGCCGCCTATCATACATGCCCTGCTGGCATAATAGCCGCCCGGTCCCTGAGCCCTGCGCAGGCCGAAGTCTATAAGAGTGTTTTGTCCCGCCGCCAGTCTCATGCGGCTGGCTTTTGTAGCTATAAGAGTCTGGAAATTAAGGATGTTAAGGATCATAGTCTCCACTATCTGGGCTTCGATGATCTTAGCCTCAACCTGCAGAATCGGCCTTACGGGGAAAACCACATCCCCTTCCTGCGAGGAGTATATTGTTCCGGTAAACCTGAAATGCTCAAGGAACTTGAGGAATTCAGGCTGAAAACCTTTCTCCCGGAGAAACTCCAGGTCCCTTTTGTCAAACCTGAAATCCTGCAGTATTTCCAGGACATCCTCCAGTCCGGCAAATACGGCATATCCCCCGTCAAAAGGAAGTTTCCTGAAAAAATAGTCGAATACTGCAATGTTATCTTTCTGACCGTGAAAGAAATAAGCCTGAGCCATGGTAAGCTGGTACAGGTCGGTATAGGAAGCTGTAAAGTTGAACATAATAAACGGTAATTATTCCAGACCTGAACGAAAGGTCTGACTATGCACTGATGCACTTAAGGTCAGCATCCTCCCGAAGGCTTCTTTTTTGCCTTGGCTGTGACAGCGGGTTTAGCTGCTTTAACGACCGGGGTACCGGCATCTGTTGATACGACACCTCCCCCGCCGAGAGCAGCCGCAGCGCTCTTTCGGAAATCATATCTGGCAAATTCCTCATCCGGACTCGTCTGTGAAGGTTCCCTGGGTGAGAGAATATTCCCGAACCAGTAGTTAAGTCCTCCCTCGAGAACGAAATTGTTCTCATAACCCAGCTGCCTGGTGATCATCCATGCCTGATTGGCATACACTGATCCGTTTGAATAGAAAACATTCAGATAAGCGTCCTGGTGCAGCACATCCCTGTATTCTTCGGCAAGAAGGCTGCTGAGCGGGATGTTGATGGCTCCCGGCATGCTGTATGCATCGAATTCCTCCGGTGTTCTTACATCTATAAGACGGAGCGAGGGATCTTTCTGGACCAGCAGATCGGCAACTGCATCCGGGGCAATAAACTGCACCCCTGCGCCGGCTTCCTGAAGAAGTTCCGCAGGGCTGAGGCGCGACTGGCTGACCCTGTCGGCCGGAACAGCTGCTATAATTATACCCAGCGGTATAACAAACAGGGCAAGTAATTTTAATTGCTTCATAATTAAATATTTACATTGATAATACTTCTAATACTCTTCTCTCGGGAACTTTTTCTCAGCCCATTCTGCAACAATAAACATGCCGAGTGCAGCAAGTATCATGAAAAGCCCGAAAAGCCCGTCGGACATGCCCAGTTTCTCGCTGACCTTAGGTTCTCCGAGGTAGTTTGCCAGATAGAGTTTCTCCCACCATCCGTAAGTAAAGGCAAAGCCATAGACTCCGATGAAAAGACCTGTAATAAACACCATTGCATCTATTTTTCCGATGGCGGCTCCGCAGAAGCTTGTTCCGGGGCAGAAGCCTCCCATTATAAATCCGACTCCCATCACTACTCCTCCCACGATAGCGGAACTGAGGTATGTCGGATTGACATAGACCAGGCTAAGGTCGATCCAACCGAAGAGACTCATAAAAAGGAGTCCGAGCATCGCTGTGATGGCTGCAGTGAAGAATACCTTAAGCACAACGGCATCGTAACCGTAGAAGATCCCGGCAAGCTTGCGGCTTGATGAGAATCCCGAGCTTTCGAGCACCCACCCGAAAGCAATTCCAATAAAGAAAGCAAGCAGAAAATTTGTATTTTCCGATATCAGTTCATTTGGTGCCAGTGGTCCCATTTTTCCCTCCTTTTTAAATCCAGTTTCTTCTGAAGAAATATGCAAGTGCGAATGCGGTTCCAAAGATGGCCATCATTGTTATAAATCCTCCCATCGAGAGGACAGCCATCCCGCTCAGCGCCGATCCGCTTGTGCAGCCACGGCCCAGCTGTGATCCGAAGCCGAAGAGAACTCCCCCCGCCAGGGCGAAGACGAGTCTCCGGCGCGATGTGATCTTAGGTGAATGCTCCACTTTCAGTTTAAGACGGCCGGCTACTGCTCCCGAGAGAAAACCTCCCACAACAACTCCCAGCATCTCGAACACAAGCCAGGATTTCATCGGATTCCCGCTGTGCGATTCGGCATATTCGGCCATAAAAGGATTAGTATTGACTGCATCCTTGTCAACTGCCCTGATCGTTGTTGCCACAACGCTTTTAACGGCTCCGCTTGCGCCCAGTCCCCTGCCTGCCACAAAATTTGCTGCGAGCAGCACCAGACCGAGCAGGACACCGCCCAGGTAAGGGTTGAGATATTTTCTCACCTTTCTTGTTTTTGTATTGTTACTCATATTGACTATATTATTGTTGATATCAGTATAACCACCGGCTGACCTGTCCGGCAAAGACAAATATGAACCTGAACATCAGGCTTCCGAGAAGGACAAGGATGCCCGGTACAACGGCCGGGATATGAAATCCCCTGAGTTCCATCAGGTCGAGAACGGCGGGAATTATTATCCCGAGAACCACGACGAATATCCAGAAAACCATTGTGTATGGGCCGCCGAGGAAAAGTCCGGCAGCTTCTATCTGAACCTGTGTACTTGCGAGGAAGCCCATGAACATGTGAACAATGAGGAAAAGTTCAACCCCCAGGATAATAAGGTCGATTTTTGTAAAGAGAAGCCGTTCCCTGCTGTTTTTTGATGACAGCACTATTGTTGCCGCGCCGGCTGAAAGTCCCGATGCCAGGAAAAGAGGACCGAGCACGGATGTGTTCCAGAGCGGCCGGGCATTGAATGCGGACAGCAGAATGCCGGTATAAACGCCGGTTATGACTGCAAAGATCAGGATGACCCATGCAAGAGGTTTCTTATGTTTGTTAAAGAATACTTCGAGTTCTTTCAGCCATGAGAATTTCCAGTCCCAGTCCGGGAAGAACTCCCTGATATGCAGGGCGCACCAGATAAAGGAAGCGGTGGTGATGACCAGTAGTGTCCAGGCTCCCCACGACATTGGCGACTCAAGCCGGATGGTGGTATAAAGCTGCCAGAAGAATGCCTTGTGTCTCAGGTCGATGAAAAGGGCCGCCAGGCCGATAACAAGGGCTATGGGCGCCACGAAGGGAACGCGCCGGACTGCAGTGCGGAACTCATCTTCTTTGCCCAGAAGGTAATAGAGAGCTGCAAAGAAAAGCACTCCTGCGGCCAGTCCTCCCAGGAAAAGGTACAGTGGTATCGGCCAGTGCCAGATATGCAATTGCGGATCAACCCCCAGGTTTTCTCTTCCGCTGATAATCAATTCTTCATTCATTGTCTTCTCAGATAAGGAAATACAACTGTGGTTTGGTGCCTGCTTCAGGGATAAGGGTTTTGTGCTTGCGCTTTTTCAAAACCTTGCTCACATCGCTGTTGGGATCATCCAGATCGCCGAAGTACATGCATTTTGTCGGGCACACAGCCACGCAGGCAGGCTGCATTCCCTGCCTTACCCTGTGAATGCAGAAAGTGCATTTGTCGACATAGCCTTTTGGATGCGGGTAACGGGCATCATAGGGGCATGAAGCAATGCATGCTCCGCAGCCGATGCACCTGTTAGGTTTCACCATTACCACTCCTCCCTCGACTATGTGGCTTGCTCCTGTGGGGCAGCATCTTACGCAGGGCGGGTTGTCGCACTGATTGCATCTCTCCGACCTTATCTCAATCTCGAGCTGCGGATAGGTACCGTCCACGACTTCCACCACCCAGTCGCGGCAATAACCGATCGGAACATCATTTTCGGTCTGGCACGCTACTACACAGTCGCTGCATCCGACACATTTTTTTGTATCAACAGCCATTGCGTATCTCATGACGCCACCTCCTTTCCTGCAACATCGGTGATGAAGGTCACGAAGTTCCCTCTCATTCCCGTTCCTCCCATTATCGGGTCAACGTGAACTTTAGTAATAAGGTTGGTGTCGCTGGCTCCCTTGCCGTAGCATCTCTCAAGTTTCTTCTGATCGTGCCCGAATCCGTGGACCATATAAACCGAATCCCACCTTATGCGTTCAGTAACTCTCACCTTAATAGGGAATTCCGACCGTTTACCATCCTGGTTCATCAGGTGGATATACTGGCCTGTAGTTAATGCCCATTCCTTTGCCACACGGGGATTGACCCAGAGGGAATTCTCATCCATCAGGTCGGTCAGGTTCGGGTTGTTTGATGTACGGCTGAATGTATGCATGGGAGCTCTTCCGTAGTTGAGACGGTAGAATCCTGGCGGCGGTTCTTCGTGGGCTGTGTATTTTGGCATGGGATCGTAACCAGCATCGGCAAAAGTTGTGGAATAGAGTTCGATTTTCCCGGTTGGTGTGTAAAACTCAACATCCTGTCCGGGCTGGAAATAAAGGTCTCCATACTGTCTGTCAAAGGTTTTTACACCCAGCCTCAACATTTCCTCCAGGCTGCTTCCCACCTGTTTCAGCTGCCAGTCGAGCTGGTCTTCCATTTTCTCAAAAGGAAAGTAATCGATAACTCCAAGTCTTTTAGCCAGTTCCCTTGCCATCCAGAATGCCGGCCGGGTGTTGTGTGCCGGTTGGGCAGCCGGAGCCCTGAGGGCGATCTGGGGTTTGCGGTGAGGTCCGACCCTTATATCGTCGTATCTTTCGAGATAGGTGCATTCGGGGAGTACCACGTCGGCCCATCCGGTTATTTCCATCGGCATGGTGTCGATCACAACGAGCAGTTGAAGGGCCTGGATAGCCGCAAGAGTATTTGCCTGGTTGGGGAGAGTCTCTATCAGGTTGGTCCCGTTCACAATCCATCCCTGGAACTGGCAGTGGCGGCTGGGATCGGGCACGGTGGCATCGCAAACGCCGTTTGCCAGGACGGTATCGGCCAGCTTGTACAGGTCAGGGAACTCTGTTCTCCACGATCTTTTGGGCTCAGGAAACGGAGGATGCTGAGGTTCGGGAAGTTCGAAGCTTTCGGGACTGAAAAAACCTCCTCTTCTTCCCCATGAACCAAGAAGCGCATTAAGGATGGCAACAGCCCTGAGTCTCTGGGTGTCGTCGCCATACCAGGTCACATGCCTTCCGGGATGAATGATTACAGCAGGAGAGGCATTTGCCATTTCACGGGCTGTTTCACGGATCACAGTGGGATCGATGGTTGTGATGCCGTAAGCCCATTCGGGAGTGTTGTTCCTTACATGTTCCTTCAGGTATTCAAAACCGTAAGTGTATTTTTCCACATAAGGTTTATCGTAGAGTTCCTCGGTTATGATTACATTGATCCATGCAAGAAGCAGGGCAAGGTCAGTTGCCGGTTTTATCGGAAGCCAGTACTTCGATTTACCTGCGGCAGTTGAGAAGCGCGGGTCGACGGTAATGATTGTTGCCCCCTTATCGATAGCATCCGACATTTCCTGAACCTGTCCGTTATGCATGTTCTCTCCTATATGGCTGCCTATCAGGACGAGGCATTTTGTGTCGCGGATATCCGTACGCTCCGGACTTTCGACAGTCTCGCCGAAAGTAGCCTGGAAGGCCACCTCGCGGGGTCCCCGGCATTGCGCATATGACGGTGCGGCAATGTGCGGCGAACCGAGTGCTTTGAGCAGGGTGGTGAAATATTTTCCTCCCGAGCCATGGGTAAAAAGGGCAAGACACTCAGGGCCATGTTCGGCTGATATCTTCTTTATCTTATCGGCAATGTAGTCAAAAGCTTCCTCCCAGGTCGCTTCGCGGAATGTTTGCTTGCCCCGCTCCTCGGTTCGGATAAGGGGAGTCCTCAACCGGTTCTCGTCGTAGTACATGCCAATGCCTCCGGTACCGCGGGGACAAAGGCGGCCATTGCAGTTTAGATCCTCATTGTTGCCGATGATCTTTTTTATTGCACCTTTTTCATCATTATAGATCCAGCCGGCACATTTCCAGAAACAAACTTCGCAGTAGGTTGGGATCCGGCGCAGAGCAGCTGACTGCTGACCAGCAAGCACTTCTGCCTGACCTGGTTCCATTGCCAGCATCCTGAGTCCGGCTGCACCGGCCACAACGGCTCCGGCTCCGGCAGCGGAGATCTTAATGAATTGCCTTCTTGTTGCCATGTATAAATATGGATATCTGAATTTTTAAATATATATAGAAATCCTGATATTAGCAGGGAGCACAGGGAAGATTTTTCCCTTATCTCAATCACACTGTCAATAAGTCAGTTGCAGATCTCCGGTCAATGGAATCGGCTGCTATTATCCTGAATTTACTACCCTTTTCCGCTGTAAATACAAACGGCTCCCTTGTTGTCTGAGGAACATGTTCGACGGTACCAATAACGGATCCGTCCGCTTCGATATAATAAAGAGCTACAGGCTCATCTCCTGCATAGCTGGCATCCCAGGTGAGATTTATCTTGTCTGATCTGACAGCTTTTGCATTTCTGGGGGGAGTAAGTCCTGAGTCAGGCAGCTGGAAGTAATTTGTTTCGCCATTTCGGGCTCTTTCACCGATTTTCTCAAGTTCACGCCTCTGTTTCTCATCCAGGGCATTGGGAGCAATTTGTGCCGCGTAGTAATTCTGAACAAGCTGGCACTTCAGAGGATCATCGTCGATCTGGCCGATCCCTATGATAAGAGTATGTATTCCGGGAGTGGTAAGGACATATTCAATAAGTGGCCTGCTGGGTACGGTTTCCGTCCCGACAACCCTCACAACGTGTTCAGGTTTGTTCGACCAGCCGGGTTCCTTTGTGTACATTGATCCGTCGGCGAACACCTTCATTGCAATGATACCCATATTCTTTGCCTGAGCTACGGGAATTACGTTGTACTGCATGTTCAGGTAGCGCCTGTCGTTTACATTTATGGCAACCAGCATGCCGTCGAGAATATCCCATTTGTCGCGCTGGATCATATCGATCATTACCGGAGCGCTGTAATGGCCGGAGAATCCGATATGCCTTATCAGTTTTTCATTTTTCGGGTTCAGGCCGGTAAGGTTTGTCCCGTCCCTGTAATCGCGAAGCGCAACCAGGGCACCGAAATTGTCATTCACGTCAAGCGGGGTTTCGAGTCCCTTGTACACAACATCAACCTCCTCCGGATTGGTGATATTATGAATAAGCATCATGTTTACGTAGGCTCCTTCGGGGTAAGTCCCGTCGTCGTTCCCGAATATCTGTGAAAGTGTACGTTTGAGATCCGCCACCGCTCCTTCTCCGTGGTCGCCGTTGGTACTGTTCCTGACGTTGTCGATCCGGGGATATCCGCCCTTTGCCCAGCGTATCATTGTCTTGTTTGTCAAAAAGATGGATTCCCTTAGTGACTGGTTATAACCTTTCTGTCCGGGAATAAGGTTCAGTTCCCTGAATGCCTTTCCGTAATTCATCTGGCTGGGACCGTACACGTTAGATGTATCGAAGTAGTTAACACCCAGGTCAAATGCCTTTTTAATGATTGCAACCGGATCAACTCCATCCGGAGTCCACTGAACAGAGGCCTGACCTCCGAGTCCCAGTGTGGTTACATCGAAATTGATCCGGCCGAAGCGCCGTTTCATGGGAGCCGGGATGGCCGTTGATGTGCAGGAGAGCTGGGGCAGGAAAGCAACGCCTGCGGCAGCTGCAGCCGAGAGTCTCATAAATTCCCGGCGGGTCAGCATGGTTTTTCTTTTCGGGGTTGACATGACAGCTTTGGTTTTAATATTAGGCACTTTGTACAAAACTAAGGAATTCAAAAATATTAAAAATGCAACCTGCTAATTAACACTTTTAAACAGAAGAAGATTCACGAAGATGCGTATGTATGATCTCTAAAGCTGAAGATTCCCGATAATGTCATTCAGGGCAGTCTCATTTCCTGTCCGTAATATCTCGATGGTAACAGCATCGGACAGCTTCCATTTTTCCTTAACAGCTTCCAGCTGTGATTCCCTGACAGAAATAATAAGATTTCTGACTGGCCGCGTCAAAATCCCGTCAATTCCCGACGACCATCCCCGGCCGCCTGTCTCAAGAGCTCCTATCTCATCTATTATAATGATCTCATCGCCGGTCGCATTCAGCATTCCTTCACCCCTGGCAATGCTTCCGGGCTCAATTGTGAACCTGCCGATCTTTTCTGCTCCCGGATCTTTTGATTTCCTGAGGAATTTAAACCTTTCGCCTGTTTCAATATTTATGAGGTCGTAACCGGCAGTTCCGGATTCATCACTGATTTTTTCAGATATAAATCCCTGGGGTGATAATCCCTTTCTATGCAGAGCATCGGCAAGCTGCTTCAGAAAAGTGCTTTTCCCGGAACCGGGCGGACCTGTCACAATGAATGTTTTCGGGGCCGGGGCTGACCTGCCTTTTAACTCATGAAACCTGCTCTCGGCCTGCCTGATGATATGATAAAAGATGGAAACCGGATTCCTCACGAGGCTTCTGAAATCGGGGACTGATGAGATAAAATGAGGAAGGCTTTCGGCCGACAGTTCAAGTGCCAGAGGAAGGTTCCTGAATGATGTCCCCTGAAAGAAATTCCTGATCCGCGGATTGTACAATTCTGTTCCAAGAACAGTGAACCCGGCAATTATCACTGCTGCCCTGAAATTCATCTGTATCCCTGTAAGTATTCCCTCCTGCCATGAAATTTCACCCTTTTGTGCTTTGCTGAGAGCAAAGGCAGTGATCAAAGTTATGAGCACAAAGAATATCCAGAATTTCGGCCTTGATATCTGACGGAGAGCTCTTTTGTATCTGAACGACCATATAACTATCACCGTTATCACGACTGGGGCCCAGACGAACCAGGGAGTCGTATTCAGAATGACAAAACTGCCGGCAAGCAGGATGATGTCGGCAGAAAGCCATGGTATCGAGTAATCAAAGGCCGGCCGCATTTGCGGTTCGGTCCTGCTGACTGGCTCCTGTCCGGGTACTATGAATCCTGACTGAGGCTGTTTCCTCATCTTTCTGCCTACGATGATACCTGTCACACCTGCACTTAGACCAAAAAGGGCAAAAACTACAAGCAATGCCAGGATGGGCAGCCAGGCAATGTCGGTCTGGATGTTTAGCTGCCGCTGAGCCATTGCGATAAGGTTGTTATATACTTCAATTATGTTTTCGCCGTAGAAAATTATATAATTTGCAATTTTCTGAAACAGGTTCCATGACATTGCCAGCATGGCTCCGATGAGATAACCCGGGATTGTTCGTCCCGACAGGCGGACGGATATTTCGATAAGGAGTGATTCGGCGATGATGGCAATCATTGGTCCGAAGATCACGGCGCTAGGCGACAGGGTTTTCAGTAAGGCACAGATAAGGCCGGCACGCCAGAACAAGCCTCTTTCAGTCCACATGTAACTGATGGAGATAAGAATGATGACACCTATTGCTGTCAGGATGTTGCCGCTGAACGGGACTTTCAGGTTATGAAGAAAGCTGCCGAGGACGATCTCCGAAGCCGCCCAGACCGTTCCGGTTATGGATGCCTTTATCCACTTTTCGGTTAGTTTGTCGTTCATCCCCTGAAAAGATACAAGTTTTCCCGAAACAAAATTTAAAAAACAGGTGGTGGTCCCTGGAATATGGTACGCGGTTACTGATTACCGACTACCGATTACCGATTACTGGTTTCTCTTCCTGTATTCTTCCGCCAAAATAAGCAAATCCCTATAATCTTTAGTAAAAATCTACGGCTGCGAAGAAATAGTTCTGTTTATTCCGTTGGCAGCAAGCAGTTGGCAGTTGGCAGTCATTGCGCTACGCCCTCTGCTCCCAGCCTGCTGCTCCCAGCTCCCAGCCCCCTGCTCCCAGCCCCCCGCCATAACTTTGCTTCCCCAAAGCAATAAATCCCGCCTTTTTTTGTTATCTTTATGCCATATAAATTGATTGTAAAATTGGAAAAGCCTCTCAGATATATCAAGGTAAATGACCGCACGGTTGTAGGGACAAAGAGCGACATGTCCGACGGGCAGGTGAGGAAAAAGTTCAATGACAACCTGAAGCTCTCTCCATATTTCAATCCGAAAAAATTCTTCATAATCTCAGACAGCCGGTGGATCTGATCCCCGGAAGTAACAATTCCACTTTGCTTTGATGAAAGCCCGTGAGTATGGTCAGGAGATGTTCCCCTGCACCAGGCTGATGCACATGCCGGTCATGCCGCCTGGCTATCTTTTCAGAACAGGATATCAACTGGTGAGGAAGAGGATCCATCTTTAAAAACCGGAGGAACAGTTGGCAGTCGGCAGGAAGCAGTTGGCAGTGCAGAGGAATTGCAACTGTTGACCATTAGGGTGGTTAGCTGTTACTATCCGACTGTGCACCGGGTTTCAGACTGTATGCCATAAGAGCCGTACCGTGCCGTATGAAAAGGATCCCGTTTGAGATCGCCATATGAGCGATTGAAGGACCGGTTCCTGATACAGTTTTGAATGAGCTTACGAGTTCGGGGCCCTGGTCTGTAATATTGAAAAGGTATACTCTTGCCGTACCATCCTCATAACAATAAAGCTGATTCCCTGCAACAATAAAGTTGGATGATCTCACCCTGTTATAACGTGCAATGGATTCACCGGTTTTCAGATCAATACAGGCTATCCCTCTGGGAAGTCCCGAAACCACAATCTTATCATCGATAACGGCTGAACCACTTATAATAAGGGCCCTGACGGTATCAGACCATAACACGGTACGTTTGCCAAGTTCATCATCCCATCTGCACAATGATCCGCCTTTATTGTCATCACCAGGAAAATACACCTGATTATCAATTACCTGTGGCACCATGTTCCCGGAAATCCTGCTATCCTTCCAGACAATTTTTCCTGTGTTGGGATCAACAATGAAATCATATAGTTTGGATGACTGAAAAATGAAATCCCGGTTCTTCCCCCTGATCAGAACTGGAGTGGCAAAATAGTTGGAATCCTTGAGAGTCTCAGATCTCCAGATGGTTTCTCCTGTCAGATTGTCGAGCGCTACCATAGTTGTCTGGTAACCGCAGGGTGTCAGAATCACTTTGTCATCCATTACCAGCGGAGATTCGGCCGTGTACTGTGAGTCTCCGCCAAACTGTTCAAAAGCCTTTGACCTCCAGGCAACTTTCCCTGTCTGTGAATCGAAACAGGCAATATCGCCCATGGCAGATAATGCATAGATCTTATTTTTATAGTAAGCCGGAGTGCTCCTGCTTTGTTGCCATTCCCCTGTTTGTAAAGCTCTTCCGATCACTTCCTGCCACTTTACATTTCCATCCAGGTCAATTGCCGAAAGGATCTCCACAGAATCTTTTTTCCCCTGGGTAAAGACCATTTTATCCTGGATCACAGCAGATGAAAATCCATCACCTACCGTATCGACCGACCATAGCAGGGCGGGTCCGTCATCAGGCCATTTACTGAGAAGACCCGACTCCGGACTGATTCCGTCCCGGGATGGTCCTCTCCATTGAGGCCAGTCAGTATAATTATTATTGGTGCATGATAGTAAACACAGGATAAGTGCCAGGTTAAAGAAAGAATGGAAGGCTTTCATTTATGAAATCAATTTAAAGTTGTTTTTCTGTAACAGAATTTAAACCAAAGACCTTTAATATCTATCAAAACCCTATCCGGCAGGGATTTTTTATTTCAGTTTTGTCTTCTGTTATGTTTTGCCGGAAAGATGTTTGTGCTATTTTTTCTATATTTGGAAACCCGCGGCTGTTCCGCGGCTTTAACGAATAATCCATACCTGTGGCTATAGTAATTATTGCAATTGTGGTATTATGCGGAGTATTTTACCTCTTCATTTACAACCGGCTTGTCAGACTTGTCAATTATGTCAGGGAGGCCTGGAGCGGCATCGACGTGCAGCTCAAAAAACGTCATGACCTTATCCCTCTTCTGGTTGAGACGGTTAAGGCTTATTCTTCTCACGAGCGAAACCTCCTTGAAGCCATCACGCGGTTGCGGACACAGGGGATGTCGGCTTCTTCCGTAAAGGAATCTGAAGCTGCTGAGATAGAGCTGTCGAAAGCTCTTGGAAAGCTGTTTGTTGTGGTGGAAAACTATCCCGATCTCAAGGCCAGCCAGAATTTCCTTGAACTGCAGAGAGATATTTCGAAGGTTGAAAATGACCTTCAGAAAGCCCGGCGTTACTACAACGGTACTGTACGCAACTACAACATACTGATTGAACAATTCCCCTCAAGCCTTGTTGCAAAAACGGCAGGGCACAGTCAGAAGGAATTCTTTGATATTGGTAATGAATCGGAAAGATCAGTTCCTGAAGTCAAAATGTAATATTTCACATATGAAAAGAAAATGCGTATTCCTTTTTCTGGTTCTGGGATTGATTTCAGCAAAAGCACAGGAAAGGATCCTGTCGTACGACATAATCGCATCGATTGAAAAAAATGGTACTCTGCAGGTTCAGGAACAGATCCGTGTTGCTGCTGAAGGAAATGCAATAAAAAGGGGAATCTACAGGAGTTTTCCTACAAAATACAGTGACAGGCTGGGCAACCGTTACAAGGTGGGGTTTGAGGTTACTGAAGTACTTAAGAATGGTGTCCCCGAGCCCTGGTTCACCAAAGAGGAATCAAATGGAGTTATTGTTTACATCGGCGACGAAAACACTGAGCTGGAGCCGGGAATTTACAATTACAGCCTTTCTTTCAGGACAACCCGCCAGTTAGGCTTTTTCGATGACTATGACGAGCTTTATTACAATGCCATCGGCGGCGACTGGGCTTTTACAATCGAAGCAGCCACTTTTACGCTTATGCTTCCCCAAGGATCGGAGGCTGTCAGAAAAGCTGCCTACTCGGGTTATGCCGGGTCGACCGGCTGCGATTGTCTGCTCACGGCAAGCGGTAATGTGGTAAGCCTGGCCATGACTAAGCCCCTGGAGCCCCATGAGCAGCTTACCATTGCGGTGGCATGGCCGGCAGGCTTCGTGAACAGGCCTTCAGGTATTACAAAAGGAGCCTGGTTTCTGAAAGATAATCTTCACATTCTGGTTGCTCTCGCAGGACTTGGCGCTGTCATCCTCCTCTACTTCAGGCGGTGGAAGTCTGTCGGAAAGGACCCGGCCAAGGGGACCATAATTCCTCTGTTCGATCCTCCGGGTGATTTCAGCCCAGCGGAGACAGGATACCTTGCTTCCATGGGACTGAAGGAAGAATCGATAACGGCAGCGCTTGTGAATATGGCTGTCGGCGGGTACATGAAGATCATCAATACTAAGAAAGAGTACTCGCTCCAACTTATTCCCGGAGCTGCTGCCAGGCTCAGACCGGAGGAAAAAGCCATGGCTTCGGTACTTTTTTCAAAGGATCAGGAGATAGTTCTTGACAATAAAGACCACGCATTGTTTCAAAGAGCAAAAAGTGAAGCAGAAGGCATCCTGAAAAAGAAGATGATACCTGAGTATTTCAACTATAACGGGAAGCATCTTCTTCCGGGAGTTCTCCTTTCGGTTGCCCTGGTCCTGTTAACCTTTGCCATATCACCTTCTTCTGCCGTTCCGGTGATCCTTCTTGTTTTGCTTGTCGCAACCGGCATTCTTTTCGCATGGCTTATGATAGCGCCGACTCCCCGGGGCAGAGCGCTTATGGATGAAGCCGAAGGTTTTAAAATGTACCTTTCGGTAGCTGAAAAGGACAGGCTCGATCTGATGCATGAACCGGAACTTACCGTCGAACGGTTTGAGAACCTTCTTCCGTACGCCATTGCGCTTGGTGTTGAAAATGAGTGGGGCAGGAAGTTTGAAAACGCGCTTAAGCGTTCCATGCAGGAAACGCAGGCCTATAATCCTGCCTGGTATGTGGGGACAAGGCCCGGAGCCGCGGCATTTTCACCTGCGCATTTTACCTCGACCATGGGTAAGAGTTTTTCATCGGCCATATCCTCGGCATCAACTCCTCCCGGATCGTCATCGGGAAGCGGTGGAGGCGGAAGCTCGGGCGGCGGTGGAGGCGGCGGAGGCGGTGGAGGCTGGTAAACCGCTGTATCGGAGAAGTCAGCCATATTGAGATTTTTAATAATTATCCAGCCAAAAATTCAGAGCGCAATGACAGAACAGATCAGGCAGATTGCAGAACGAATAAAGGAGCTCCGAGATATTTCGGGGATTTTGACAGGAGATCTTGCATCGAAGCTCGGGATACCGGAGGAGCTTTATTTGAAATATGAAAACGGAGAAGCAGATATTCCGGTGGGAGTGCTTTTCGAGATATCGGAAATGTTCCATGTCGAATTGTCGGTACTGCTTGGCGGAGCCGGTCCCAAACTTCATATTTACGGGATAGTAAGGAACGGAAAAGGGTTGAAACTTGAGAGAAGGCAGCAGTACAAATATGAGAGCCTTGCCTGGAACTTCATTCATAAAAAAGCTGAAGTATTCATGGTGACGATCGATCCCAAGCCCGAGGATGAATTGCTGGATTTCAATTCCCACCCCGGACAGGAATTCAATTTTGTAATAAAAGGATCGATGATGACAATCATTGACGGTCATGAAATCACTCTGAATGAGGGTGATTCGATATATTTTGATTCGGGATATAATCATGCCATGAAAGCTCTTAACAACGAGCAGGTGAAATTCCTTGCAATGGTTTTATAGGATAAAAAAAGATATTTATAATGGTTCTTGACAAATACCTTAAGCAGATTGATTTTGGTTCGTACGAAGAGTTTAAATCAAATTTTGAAATAACCATTCCCGGGAATTTCAACTTTGCTTATGACGTAGTTGATGAAATAGCACGGTCAACGCCTGACAAGACAGCTATGGTGTGGTGCGATGACAAGGGAAGCGAGGAAATATTCACCTTTGCCCGGATGAAATACTTCAGCGACAAGG
>JAKLIJ010000030.1 GCA_022709665.1 Bacteroidota bacterium | reverse complement strand
ACGGGCTCATCTTCCTTGAGAACATATGAGAACATATTGTAGACGTTGAAGGGAAGAAGAGTCTTGAGATCGGCTCCTACCAGTCCCGGGATTATTTCTGATATGGCTTTCGCGTCTTCCCCGAGGATGTTTACAAAGCTGAGATTGGAGTGAAGCACTTTCAGGTTGTTGTCTACTATCACCACGCCCGAGGGAAGCTTTTCAAGCATGTTGTTCATCATGTCAGAAGCGCTCTGAGCCATCTCCTTTTCCCTCATGGCAAGCTCTTCGGATTCCTTCAGGGCTTTCTTTGTCTCGGCAAGCTTCCTGTTGGTCTGCCGCAGGGTTTCAATATATTCCTGCTTGTTCCTGAGGTTGTAGGTGTGACACATCTCCGGCACTGCAAGACCTTTCGCCACAGTTGACGCAAACTGCCGGCACGACTGGTAGCCGCAGGCCCCGCAGTCGAGAGTGTCATTCATGTTTTCCCTGCCTATAATCTTCATAACCTCGGCTACAGCTTCCTCCGGAGGCTCGGGTATCCGCTGGTCGTTGGGATGGAAATCTCTTGAGAAGTCGAGCTTCGACCATCGTTTCATATCCTTTTCCCATTGTGCCTTGTCGAGCTTTCCAACCCTTTTCTCGGCATAGAGGCGGACCAACGCTCTTCTCTTGAACCTTTCATTGTGTGTCTCCATGCCGGGACCCAGAAGACAGCCATGGCAGAAGAAAAGGTTGAAATGATGCCGGATGGTGTCGATATACTTCTCGAAATCATTTATCCCTTCAAAAACATCTTCCCTGCCTGCTGCCGTGATAACTCCGCTGACCGCAATGTCGCGCTTGATGCCGGCTGCCTGCAGTATTCCGGCCGGAAGGGGATACAATGCCCCCCAGTGACCGTGAGGAGGATCAAAATCATCCATTTTGACCTTCCTTTCCTGTATGTCAAACTCTTCAAAAAGCTTCCGTAACTCGATGAAGGTAAGAACCTGGTCGACAAGTCTGCCATCCCTGTGGTTAACCGCTTCATCCTTGTTGTCGATGCAGGGTCCGATAAAGACGGTTGCAACATCCTCTCCATGCAGTTCCTTAACAACCATTGCGGTCGCTATCATAGGAGTTACAAGAGGAGCAAGGTTTGTAGCCAGTTCAGGATGATACTTCTCTATCAGTTTTACTATTACCGGGCAGTTGGCGGTAATATAATACTTCCCTTCAGCATTTTCAAAAAGATCTGCATACCGCGAGGCTATCAGATCGACGCCAAATGAGTCTTCATGAACATAATCGAAGCCAAGAGCCTTAAGCATGCTTACAAATTTCCGGTAATCGGTTATGTCGTCAAATTCCGAAGCTATGCTGGGAGCTACCAGGGCAGCTGTTTTACGTGGCGATGCGAGCAGTTTCTTAACCTCTTCCATTGAATCGCGAAATTCCACAGCCCGCGGAGAACATTCAATAAAACACAGTCCGCATCCTATACACCTTTCGTTTATTATCGTCGGATGCTCCTTCTGTGCCCTCACTTCAATGGCATCTACCGGACAGACCCTTACACAGGAATAAGCATTCCTGCAAAGCTGGTCGTTTATATAAAAAATAGGTTTTCTGTCGTTCATAAATCGTAAGTGATTGGAATACTACCTCATATTCCCGAACTCCTTTTCAAGTATCGAATCAATTTTCGAAATAGTAACCCCTTCTATTATCCTGTCATTTATTCTCAGATTCGGTCCGTTGCTGCAAAGGTTCATACACCTTGCTCCCTTGAATACTATCCTGTCATCAAGATGATTCCTTTTCAGATAATCCCTGATGTAGTTTACAACATCCCTGTTACCCCGTGAAAAGCAGGAACTACCCATGCAAATCTCCATTTCAATCTTCTGAGGCATCTCCGGTATTAATGATAAAATTGCTTAAAGTTCAAATGTAATAATATTTTCCGGCTTTCATTCTTATGACTGTCCGACATTACTGGCAGATATGATTAAAGCGGAACATGGCAGAAAATTATTGTTAATAAAATAACAATGTTTATTTTGTAACAACAAAATTCTGTATATTTGGAATATATTCATTATCTGACAGGATGGCCGCCGATATCGACAATATTCTGGGAAAGTACAGGCAGGGACGCCGGGAGGAACTTATCCCCCTGCTTCAGGAGATTCAGGCAGCACACGGTTATATCTCCGAGGAAGCCATTGTGAGAGTGGGAAGCCACCTGGGACTGAGCACAACAAAGATTTACGGACTTGCCACCTTTTACGACCAGTTCAGGTTCTTTCCCGCGGGAAAGATCCATATAAAACTTTGCAACGGGACAAGCTGTTTTATGAACGGATCAAAAGCGGTGATAGACAGGTTCAGGGAGGAGCTCAGAATAGAACCGGGACAAACGACGAGGAACGGGAACTTCAGCCTCGAGACGGTTACCTGCATGGGAGGATGTCATCACGGACCGGTTATAATGATAAACGGTGAATACCACATTCACGTTCAGCCGGAACAGGTCCCCGAACTGATAAGAAGGCTGAAATACATTATTGACAACGACTAGATGGAAGATTTAAAGACATTCCTGATACAGAAGGTTTTGTTGTTTGAATCGGATACCCTGGCTTCCGAGACGGAAAAGGTATTGCAGAACGTGCGCCGCGACAGGACAAATGTTCCGGTGATCCATGTCACTTACAATTCAAGTTCAATAATTGCAGGTTCCGACAAGACACTGAGTGCCATTAAGTCGTACATCGCCGATAACCAGCCTTCTTCTGAAGTGGTTACGGTCGGTTGTGCCGGTCCGGCCAATTATGAACCTCTGGTTTGCATCCAGATGCCCGGAAAGAACCGTTTGTTCTTCAGAAATATTACGGAGGAAAAAGTCGAGCCGCTTCTCAACGGCGTTTTCCACAGCGATATAAATGAAGATGATCTTCTGGGTCAGTCAGGTGAGAAGGGATTCGGACTGTGGCCGGGTATCCCGTTTATGAATGAACTCCCGTTCTTTGCCCTCCAGAAAAGAGTGGTCCTTAACAACTGCGGTTGCTACGACCCCGAAAGCATAGAGGAATATATTGCCCGCGGGGGTTACCGGACATTCGTTAAAACGATCCGTCATTATACTTTCGAGGAGGTCTGCGATATTATTGAACGAAGCGGCCTCAGGGGCAGAAGCGGGGGAGGATATCCGACCGGTGTGAAATGGAAACAGGCTCTGACAACACCCTCTAATTCAAGGTACCTGATATGCAACGCCAAGGAAAGCGACCCCGGTTCGTTCAGCGACCGGGCCATTCTGGAGAGTGACCCCCACCGCCTGATAGAAGGAATGGCAATATCGGCATACGCCATAGGCGCCTCAAATGCAGTCCTCTATCTGAAATCGGACTGTAATCACGCTCTCGAAAGGTTCCGTAAAGCCCTCGATATGGCCAGGGATTTCGGTATCATCGGACATAATATCTATTCAAGCGGATACAACCTCGATATTTCAGTGAAGGTTGAACCGGGAGCCTTTGTCTGCGGAGAAGAAACAGCCCTGATAAACAGCCTTGAAGGAAAAAGGGGAATGCCCCAGCTCAAGCCTCCTTATCCGACTGCATCAGGCCTTTCGGGAAAACCCACAGTTATCAATAACGTAGAGACACTTATGAACGTGCCTCTCATAATGCAGAACGGCCCGGAATGGTTCAGAGGATTCGGAACGGAAAAGAGTCCGGGCACAAAGATTCTTGCAATAACAGGCCGCGGAAGAATGTCGGGTGTTGTTGAAGTCGAAATGGGAACAACCATCCGTACTGTTTTAGAGGATATTGTCGACGGGATAAGAGACGGAAAAGACTTTAAGGCAGTTCAGCTTGGCGGAGCATCCGGAACATTTATTGCCGAAGAAGATATTGACACTCCCATAGAATTTGAGGCCATGAGGGAAAAAGGCATTGTAATGGGAGCAGGAGGTTTTGTGGTTATTGACGATAGCTCCTGCATGGTCGACCTCGTGAGGTATTACATGGAATTCATTAGGAGGGAGAGCTGCGGGAAATGTATCCCATGCCGTGAGGGTACGGGAAGGATGCTTGAAATTCTGGAAAGCGTAATTAAAAAGCCTGCAAATGAGGAGTCGGGAACCACTCTCGAGAGATTCAAGGGCGTGATGCAGCTCGAAACCATATCCCAGGTAATGAAGGACACTTCATTGTGCGGCCTGGGACAAACCGCCCCGAATCCCTTTATGAGCGCTCTCAGGAACTTCAGGGAGGAATTCGAGGAACATATTTTCGACAGAAAATGCAGGGCCAATGTGTGCCGCGGTCTCAGGACCTTCACCATCAATGTTGAAAAGTGCACGGGATGTACCGTCTGCGCCGGCAAGTGCCCGGTGAACGCAATCTACGGAACACGACTCCAGCCTTTCTTTATTGTTGAGGATAAATGCATTGGATGCGGAATATGTTATGATGTGTGCAAGTTCTCTGCGGTGATTGTGAAATAAGGGAAAGAAGACGGAAGACGGAAGACGGAAGACGGAAGACCGAAGACGGAAGACGGAAGACGGAAGACGGAAGACCGAAGACGGAAGACCGAAGACGGAAGACCGAAGACGGAAGAACGAAGAACGAAGAACGAAGAACGAAGAACGAAGAACGAAGAACCAGCAACAAGTACCCATAAAATGCTGTTTACTATTCAGGTAAATAACAAAAAGATAAAGGCTGAAAAGGGAGAGACCATCCTTTCGGCCCTGAACCGCAACGGTATAATAATACCAACCCTTTGCAGGATGAAGGAATTTACCCCGACAGGCGCTTGCAGGATCTGCGTCGTTGAGGTTGAGGGACGCGACCGCCTGGTAACAGCATGCTCGCAGCCGGTTGAGGAGTGGATGAAAATAAAAACGCATTCTCCCAGGGTTATCACTGCAAGAAAGACTATTGTCGAACTCCTTCTTTCAAACCACCCCGACGACTGCCTTTACTGCGACAGAAACCTGAACTGTGAACTGCAAAGACTTGCCGAAGAACTGAATATCCGTGAAAGGAGGATAAAGGGGAAGAAAACCAAACAGCGCCTCGACCAGTCGAGCCCGGCAATTGTCAGGGAACTTGCAAAATGCATCCTTTGCGGAAGATGCGTAAGGGTGTGCGAAGAGCTTATCACATGCACCTCGCTCGATTTCATAAACCGGGGCCGCCTGACTCATATCGGAGCTGCCATGGACAAGGACTTCAACTTCTCGAGCTGCATCCACTGCGGACAATGCGTGCTGGTGTGTCCTACCGGGGCCCTTCATGAGAAGCATAACATCACCGAGGTGCAGGAATACCTTAACAAGCAGGATGTGGTGAAGGCGATCCAGTATTCCCCGGCTGTGGCGTCAGGCATTGCCGAAGAACTGGGCATAAGGAACAGCAGGGATTTTGACAAAAGTTTAAACGCCATTCTGCGAAAGATCGGATTCGATAAGATATACTCCACAGGTGTCGGGACAGATATCTGTGTGACGGAGATCGTAAATTCCATGATGGAGAAACCAGCAGGTGACTCGCCGCAGCCCCTTTACATAAGCGCCTGCCCGGCATGGGTAAAATATGCCGAACAGTTCACTCCGTCGATCCTGCCATCTCTGTCAAAAATAAAATCGCCCCAGCAGATCACAGGAATTCTTATCAAGACACTGGTTGCAGGCCAGCTCGGGGTTAAACCCGAACAGGTATTCTCAGTATCGGTTTCGCCATGCATAGCCATGAAGTACGAGGCACGACGCGACGGAATGATGAGAAAGGGAATAAGCGATGTCGATTCGGTTATGACAGTCAGGGAACTGGCCAGACTTATAAGACTCAACGGGATCGATGTCACCAATATTGAAAAGGAACCCGCCGACGAACCGCTCAGCGGAAGAAGTTCATCAGCCGTTCTGGCTGAGGTTTCGGGAGGACTTGCCGAATCGGTGATCAGGCTCCTCTATTTCAGAAAAACCGGAAAGGAGATTGACCGGCAGGAATTCAGGAAGCTCAGGTTGTCGGGTATCTTCAGGGAATCAGTTTTCACAATCGATGACCGTGAGATAAAGGTGGCTGTAGTTGACGGACTTAGCGGCCTGGAAAAGTTGAGATCCGCACAGGCTTCCGGCACGGTTTATGACCTTGTCGAGGTGATGACATGCCAGGGTGGATGCATTCACGGAGCCGGCCTGCCTTTCGCTTCTTCGAGGGAAGAGCTAAGGGCCAGGGCTAAACAGGTTTACCAGGCTGACGATACTGAGGCTATAAACCTCCCTTGCAAGTCGCCGACACTTATCAACCTTTGTGAAAAAATGCTGAAGGAAAATAAGGAAATATCGGATAAGACAATATTTTATACTCATTTTGAGAAGAGAAATGTTTTGTTGTAAAGCCCCCTGCCCCCTAAAGGGGGTTCTTAGAAGTCCCCTTCAGGGGATTTAGGGGCAAAAAATGATTTAGGAAATGTTAGTCTACACTATAAAAGAACTCTGTCGTACCTGCTACACCTGTGTAAGGGAATGTCCTGCAAAGGCTATCCGCATTGTAGGAGGGCAGGCTGAGGTGATCGATGAGAGGTGTATTGCATGCGGAAACTGCACCAAGGTGTGCAGCCAGGGAGCAAAAGTCTTTCTTAATACGACCGAAAGGGTTCTTAATCTTATTGACTCTAACAGACCTACCTATGCGATAATGGCTCCGAGCTTTCCGGCTGAGTTTCAGGAATTCTCCGACCACCGGGTTCTTGTGGGGATGATAAAAGCTCTGGGATTCAAGAACGTGCTCGAGGTCTCCTTCGGGGCTGATCTTGTCGCTGCACAGTATAAAAAGCTTATCGAGGGGAGCAATGAATATTACATCACCTCCGACTGCCCCTCGATAGTGAACTATATCAGGTATTTTCACCCGGCGCTTGTCGACAATCTGGCGCCGATAGTTTCGCCGATGGTGGCTATGAGCAGGGTGGTGAGGGCAAAGTACGGAGACGATGTGAATGTTGTTTTTATCGGACCCTGCGTGGCAAAGAAAGCCGAAAGCGGCGAAATAGACGAAGTCATAACTTTCACTGAACTGAGGGAATTGTTCGACCTGATGAAGATTGATGCCGGATCTGTTGAACCTTCTGATTTTGATCCCCCCTCGGGAGGAAGGGGAGCAATATTTCCTGTCACACGCGGACTTCTTCAGACTGCAAATATCAATGACGATGCCGTTACAGGCAATATTATTGCCGCTGAGGGAAGAATTGATTTCCAGGGAGCCCTGAAGGAATTTGAAGCCGGACTGATAAAAAACCAGCACATGGAGCTTCTTTGCTGTGAGGGATGCATCATGGGTCCGGGCCTGTCAAAAAACGGGAAACAATATAACCGCCGGGCACGGATCAGCTCCTACGCAAATGCGAAAATGGAAGGAATCGATCCGGAAACCTGGGAGAAGGACAAAGCGGAATACTCCGGGCTTGATCTATCAATAAAACACAGGCCCGAGGAACGGCGCCCCGAGCCTCTGGTGACTGAAGGAATAGAGGAGGTGCTGGCGTCAATAGGAAAAGTGAATGAGAAAGATCACCTGAACTGCGGTGCATGCGGTTACGAAACCTGCATCGAACATGCTGTTGCAATTAAGAAAGGACTGGCTGAAGTTGAAATGTGCCTGCCCTATACCATTGAAAAGCTCCATAAGTCGGTTAATGACCTTGCACTTACCAATGAGAAGCTTACTTCAATGCGCGAAGCCCTGAAACAGTCTGAAAAACTGGCCCACATGGGCCAACTGTCAGCCGGGATTGCGCATGAACTGAACAATCCCCTCGGGGTGGTGATCATGTACAGCAACATCCTTCTGGACGAAAGTCCTGAAGGAGCGCCTGTAAGAGACGACCTCAACCTGATCGTTGAACAGGCAGCCAGATGCAAAAAGATTGTGGCCAACCTGCTTAACTTCGCTCGCAAGAACCAGGTAAATCATCAGCTTATTAATCTGAAAGATCTTGCCAGTCACAGCCTTGAAAGCATAATAGCGCCGCCCAACGTGACTATCTCGGTTGTTGACAAAACAACCAACCCTGAGGCTATGCTCGATACCGAACAAATGACTCAGGTGCTTACAAACCTGGTTAAGAATGCTATTGACGCTATGCCTGAAGGAGGTACTATCAGCATAATCCTTGAGGACACCCTGGGCGATGTAATTATTACTGTGAAAGATACCGGGACCGGAATAAGTGAAGAGGACAGGGCAAAGGTCTTTGAACCTTTCTTTACCACGAAAGCCATAGGAGTGGGAACAGGCCTGGGACTGGCTACTGCCTACGGCATAGTAAAAATGCATAAAGGCCAGATAACTGTCGAGTCAAATACCGATAAACTAAAAGGCCCGACAGGAACAAGCTTTAGAATAATTTTGCCCCGTCGGAAAGAATGATCAGTGCCTATAACCCCCAACACACCAGGTGGGGGCTGAGGATCAGGACGGATCAGAAAGTCCCCCCCGGTGGCCTGTCGGCCGGAGCGGCAGCGCAGACAGGGATTCAGGTGTAAGGAATGAAAATGAATTGAAATTTAGGAATTTGATAATATGAAAAAAAGCGATTTCACGATTCTTGTGGCGGATGATGATCCCGACTACCTGTTCCAGACTGTCAACAATCTGGGACGTGCAGGCTATAAGACTGTGGCAGTGGAAAGTCAGGCCGAAGCTGAATCGGTGATCCTGAAAATGAAACCCAGTCTGGCCATCTTCGACCTGATGATGGAAAACGACGACAGCGGCTTCATTCTTTGTTACAAGATCAAGAAGAAATATCCCGACGTTCCGGTCATTCTGGCAACGGCGGTTGCTCATGAAACAGGCATCTCATTCAGTCTCGATTCAGAAGCTGAAAAATCATGGATAAGAGCTGACAGGTATCTTGAAAAGGGAATAAGACCGGAACAGCTCGATATGGAAATAATGAAACTCTTAAAGATATGACATGCCGGAATTAAAGGTCCTTGTAGTTGATGATGAGCCCGGTATACGATCGGGCGTGTCACGTATCCTGAATAACTTCCGCGTAGCTTATCCGTTTATGGATGAGGATTTTACCTTCGTAGTGTCTGAAGCTGCCACTGGCGAGGATGGAATAGCCATGATCGACGGCGACAGGCCCGATATCGTCCTTCTCGACAACAAGCTTCCGGGAATCCAGGGAACAGAAGTCCTTGAATATATAAGAAACAAGAGTTACGACGTGGTTGTGGCAATGATCACCTCCTACGCTTCGCTCGATGTTGCCCTTAAGGCACATAAATACGGAGCCACCGACTTTGTTCCAAAACCTTTCACCCCGCAGGAACTCAAATCGAGCATAGAAAATATCACCAAACAGCTTTACCTGAAGAGAATAACACATAAGATGAATGAGGAAGGAAGAAAGGTAAGGTACCAGTTCCTTTCTGTCCTTTCACATGAGCTTAAAGCTCCGCTTAACGCTGTGGAAGGTTATCTTCAGATGATGCAGGAAAGGCAGTCGGGCGACAGGATCGAGGATTATGCAACACCGATTGAACGTTCACTCCAGCGGATTCAGTGGATGAGAAGCCTTATTATGGACCTGCTCGATTTTACAAAGATAAGGCTGGAACGAAAGGAGGAAAAGATAGAAAAGGTCTATCTGAAGAATATTGCATCAAATGCAATTGTTACTGTCAGACCATACGCCATTCAGATGGAGGTGGCAATAAACCTGGGACTGAAATCAGATGCGGTTATGATGGCCGATCCGACCGATATGGAAATCATCTTCAATAATCTGGTCTCCAACGCAGTGAAGTACAACAAGAGGGGTGGAAAGGTGGATATTGTGATAGATGAGGATGAGGAAGACGTAATTCTGCTTTTTGCCGATACCGGAATAGGCATCAATGAAAAAGACAAAGCAGACCTGTTCTCCGATTTCGTGAGGATCAAAAACGAAAAAACAAGAAACATAGGAGGAAGCGGACTTGGACTTTCGATAGTAAAACAGGTGGTTGACCTTTACCATGGCTCGATAACTGTCGACAGTGTTCCTGATGCCGGCACCACTTTCAGGGTCAGGCTTCCCAAAAAATTCAACTAAATCCAATTGAATGCAATGAATTCTTTACCTGGTAAAACAGTAGAACGACTTAGTGAATACAGAAGAACACTTCTTGCCTGTCTCGAGGAAAAAAGGAACTTCATTTTTTCTCACCATCTTGCATCACGCCTTCATATTACAGCAGTGCAGGTAAGGCGCGACCTTATGCTTATCGGGTATTCGAGCGCCAACAGAAAAGGTTACGACGTAAAGGAACTTATTGAAACAATAGGCGGTATACTCGATCCCGACGACGGAATGAACGTGGCAATTATAGGAATAGGCAACCTGGGAAGAGCAGTTGCCGGATATTTCAAGGGAAAAAGATCAAAACTCAACCTGGTAGCTTCGTTCGACAACGATCCCCAGAAGGTAAACAAGGTGATCTCCGGAGTGAAATGTTATTCCTACGATGAGCTGGAAAAAATGATTCCCGAACTCAATATCCGCATCGCCATCCTGACGGTTCCTGCCGATTATGCATCTGAGATCGCCGAGGAAGCTGTCAGGTTTGGAATAAAGGGGATACTGAATTTTACCACTAAACCGCTGAATGTGCCATCTGATGTTTTTCTCGAGGAATATGACATGATAACCTCACTCGAAAAGGTGGCATATTTTGCAAAGGAAAATACCATTTAGATCAGGCAAGGGCAAAATGGAAATATTCAGGAGCTTTGAAGAGGCATCAGGAATACGGAACCCGGTGGTTACCACAGGTTCCTTCGACGGGGTGCACATAGGTCACAAGACGATCCTCCGAAGGCTCAAAATGCTTGCAGACAAATACGAGGGTGAATCTGTCCTCATAACCTTCGATCCACATCCCCGGAAAGTACTCTACCCGGAATCGTCCGGCAAAAACCTGAAGCTTATAAATTCACAGCAGGAAAAACTGGAACTGCTCAGGGGAGCCGGACTGGATAACGTAATAATTGTGCAATTCACACGCGACTTTGCGAGGACTACAAGCGAGGAATTTGTACGAAATTATCTTCACGGGATACTCAGGGCAAAAGTCGTGGTTGCGGGCTTTAACCATCATTTCGGCTTTAACCAGGAAGGTGATTACCGTAAGCTGTGGGAGATGCAATCAAAATACAATTTTGAAGCTGAAGAGATTCCAGAGCAGGAAGTTCAGAATGAGACAGTGAGCTCGACAAAGATCAGGCAGGCCATCAGCGAGGGCTTTATACAGAAAGCAAATGCCTATCTTGATCATTATTATATAGTTATGGGGCTTCCCGAGAAGTACGAATACCGTAATAATTTTTACGAGATAAACCTTGCCAGGGTGCCGCTGACCGAGGAATGCAAGCTTCTGCCTGCCAGGGGTCTGTATGCAGTTACTCTCAAAAGGGGAAAGATGAGCTCAAAGGGAATGGCTGTTATTAATGGCGACAATGGCGGACCTGATGAGATACTTGTAAACGTGCTCGACGGCGATCCGCTTTGTTACGGCCAGGATACAACCATATTTTTCCACAAAAAAATACATGGATCGGTCAATCTTTCCGACCAGTCCGACTCTGCCCGCAGGCTCATGGCGGCACGGAAGGAAATATCCGAACTGATTTTCTGACAGGTAAGCCGCCTGTCACCGGGTCATCTGTGAGGGCGGCCTATGGTTTGCCGAATACTAAAGGCTGTCGCCGAAATCACTCCTGTATTTCTCAGCAAGCTTCGCCGGCCAGTCTGAAAGGGGTTCCAGCCGCCCGATAAAGAAGCGAAGCAGCGGAGGCTCCTCAGTAAACCGCAGTCCTCCGACAAGCTCCCTGTTCTGGTAAAGCCAGTTCAGCCTGTCGATAACATATTCGATCTGCGAAAGGGTATAAACCCTCCTTGGCACTGCAAGCCTCATCAACTCGAGGTCGGCCAGGATGTCATCCCCGTTCACATCACGGTTGTTGCTCATGGTTCCCCTTTCCATTCCCCTTACACCCGATATGATGTAGTAAGCCGCAATCAGAGATCCAGCCGGGTATTCTTTCTGAGGAATGTGGCTCAGGAACTGACCTGCATCAACGTGGCACCCGAGAGCTCCGCCCGGCATGATAACAGGGATTCCCAGTTTGTCGAGTTCCCTGACCATATAGGCTATGTATCCCGGAGATTGGTTCACAACATGCTCATCAACAGTCTCCTTCAGGCCTTCTGCCATTGACTCCAGCTCCTTGATCGGAATACCGCCGTAGGTAAGAAAACCTTCATATACAGGTATTAAAAATTTTATTTTGTCGAATATCTCCTGTCTGTTGGTGCATATAGCGCCTCCCCTGGAGGAACTTACCTTTCTTCCCGAGAAATAAACAATGTCGCACATTCCGCTCATCTCAAGAAGAATGGATGCAAGCGAACAGTCGCGGTAACCCTCTTCCCTTTGTTTTATCATATAGGCATTCTCACCGACCAGACTTGCATCGAGGACTATGAGAAGACCATGCTTGTCGGCGACCTTCCTTACCTGCCTGAGGTTTTCCATCGAGAAAGGCTGGCCTCCGAGGAGATTTGTAGATGCCTCCATCCTTATAAACGGGATGTTCTCCTTTCCGTAATCCATTATTGCTTTCTCAAGCTTTTCGATATCGAGGTTCCCCTTGAACGGGAAGGAACTTTTTACCTTCATCGCCTCGTCTGTGTAGATCTCGAGCACCCTGCCTCCGCAAAGCTGTATATGGGCAAGCGTGGTTGTAAAATGATAATTCGTGGGTATTACAGAACCTTCTTTAACAAATGTCTTGCTCAGAAGATGTTCCGCTGCACGGCCCTGATGCGCCGGCATGACATATTTCTTTCCGAAAACCTGAAGAACGCTCTCCTGAAACCGGGTAAAACTCTGGGATCCGGCGTAAGCTTCATCGGCAATGAACATCTTCGATACCTGTGCATCACTCTGGGCATTGGTTCCGCTGTCGGTAAGCATATCCAGAAATATGTCATTGGTTGTCAGCAGGAACGAATTGAATCCGGCTTCACGGATAGCCTCAAGGCGCCTTTCAACCGGGACCAGGCTTATCGACTGGACTATCTTCACCTTGTGCATCTCGAGAGGAATGTCCTTCCCGTTGAAAAACCTTACCGTTGCTTTTGTAGAAATCTTCTCCATTATTTTTTATTGTTTTTGGGTTTGAAACTGAAAAGGCTTACCGTTTCGGGTAAGCCTTGTTCTGATATCTGATGACTGCATCTGTTACCAATCCTGACTTACCCCCGGAAGTCCGTGATAATAGTAATAATGGTAATAATAGCAGCCAGAGAGGATCATTTTAATATTTTTAAGCTCCGGACAAATCTAGCTTTAATTTATTCAATAAACAATAGGGATAGTGAATAAATATTAAAATTAGCGGTTTTGGGATTGATCTGTGAAAAAGGTGTACTTCGGCAGGATGACCCCCGGGACTAAAGTCCCGGCGACAGAGGGGAGGGCCTTCCTTAACCGTCAGATAAATCTGACGGCAACAAAAAGCACCTGGAAGATACTCTCCTGCTGAACAGGTTACTCTCCTGCAACAAGGTATTTTTCCTGGTAGAACAGGTTGCTCTCCTCCAATAAGGTATTTTTCCCGGTAGAACAGTTTGCTCTCCTGCAATAAGGTATTTTTCCCGGTAGAACAGGTTTCTCTCCTGCAATAAGTTTGCTCTTCCAGGGGATTTCTGTTACCGTTGGCTTTAGCCAACGGTAAGTAACACGCCACTACTTTCCGGGGGCTTTAGCCCCCTTTAGTTTTTTCCCGGGGACTAAAGTCCCGGCAACAGAGGGGGAGGGCCTTCCTTAACCGTCAGATAAATCTGACGGTAACAAGAAGAACCTGGAAGTTACTCTCCTGCTGTAACAGATTGCTCTCCTGCAACAAAGTTTCTCTCCCACTATAAAAGGTTACTCTTCTGCTGACCAGGTTACTCTCCTGCAACAAGGTTTCTTTCCCGCAATAAGAGGTTACTCTCCAGAGGATTTTTGTTACCGGGGGCTTTAGCCCCTTTGGTGAAAAAAATTGTAAGCAATAAAATAACAATAAATAATTATCGTAAAACGATAATAAACAGTATGAATAACAATAAATATTTTACCTGAAACGATATGTAATTTATTAAGTTATCAATTATAACCAGATGATTGAAAATCAGTTAATGCAAGCTTTAGCATGCAGAAGGTCATATCGGACTGTCTTTATCAAGCAATTTCGGAGGGAATATCAATAATCATGATTACTCTTTTGTTTTGAACTGCTAATTTTTATTATCTTGCTTTCGTTAAAACCCTGAAAATTTTGTTTGTAGTTAGCTATAATTCAGAGGGATTGTTTTTTTCAGCAGCCCTGTATGCGGGTAAGCAGAAACGCTTCGCAGGTCACTGACAAATACCAGATCAATATTGTACAACTCTTTGTAATCCAAACTTTATCTGAGAGCTGATTATGATAAATGACAAATTAATAAATCCTTCCGGGATTGTCGTTGTTGGCGGATCGGATGACCTGATGAAACCCGGCGGCAAGATCCTTCAGAATATTATCGAAGGCGGTTATTCAGGCAGCCTTGTGGTGGTAAACCCAAAACAGGATATTGTTCAGGGTGTGAAATCATACCGTGATATCAGGGATATACCGCCGGTCGATCTGGCCATCCTGGCAATTTCATCCAAATACTGCCTCGAAACAGTCGATGTTCTGGCTTACCGGAAGAATGTGAAGGCCTTCATTATCATTTCGGCGGGCTTCAGCGAGACAAGCGAGGAGGGAAGGAAGCTTGAAAAAGAAATTGCATCGATAATAAATGAAACGGGAGGCTGCCTGATAGGCCCCAACTGCATTGGTGTAGTTACCAGAACCTACCACGGCGTTTTCACAACCCCTGTTCCGCTTCTGAGCGATAAGGGATGTGATTTTGTCTCTGGCTCAGGGGCAACAGCCCTCTTCATTATCGAATCAGCCCTTCCGAAGGGACTTAGATTCTCGAGCGTATTCTCAGTTGGCAACAGCGCCCAGACCGGAGTGGAAGAGGTTCTCGAATACTGGGATCTTAACTTCGATCCGGATAAAAGTTCGCTTATTAAGCTTATCTATGTGGAATCGATAGCGAATCCCGACAAACTGCTTCATCATGCTTCATCGCTTATCCGCAAGGGATGCAGCATAGCTGCTATAAAAGCCGGAACTACCGAAGCAGGAAGCCGGGCGGCAACTTCTCATACGGGTGCCATGGCCTCATCCGATTCTGCTGTGGAAGCTCTGTTCAGAAAAGCAGGTATAGTCAGATGCCCGGGCCGCGAAGAACTTACTACGGTAGCTTCCGTGTTCATGCACAAACCGCTTAAGGGCAGAAATATTGCCATTATTACACATGCCGGCGGACCTGCGGTTATGCTTACAGATGCCCTTTCGTCGGGCGGTATGAATATCCCCGCTCTGAGCGGTGAGGATCAGAACAAAATCCTCTCTATGATGAATCCCGGAGCTTCCGCGCTGAATCCTATCGACATGATAGCCACCGGATCAATAGAACAACTGGGAAACGTAATCGATTATGTCGACAGGGAGGTAAAAGGCATTGACGGTATGAGTGTCATATTCGGAAATAACGGACTTAACGATATGACAGGCGTTTACGACCTCCTTCACAGGAAAATCAAGGAATGCGTGAAGCCGCTCTACCCGATACTTCCTTCCATATCAAGCTCTTTCAGGGAACTCGAGTATTTTATGAGCAAGGGAAATGTCAACTTCCCCGATGAGGTGGTTCTCGGCAGGGCTCTTACCAGAATTTACAACACTCCCCATCCCGCCGAGGAGAAGATCTTTCTCGAAAATGTTGATGTTCCGCAGATACGAAGAGTCATTGACAGCTGCGGGAACGGTTATCTCGAGCCGGCCAGGATTCAGGATCTTCTCAGAGCTGCAAACATCCCTCTCGTAAAGGAAGGAGTTGCCAAAACCAGAAAGGAGATTATAGAACTTGCAGGCCAAATCGGGTATCCGCTGGCGCTGAAGGTGGTAGGTCCTGTCCACAAGTCAGACGTCGGCGGCGTTACACTCAACATAAGGTCGCAGCGCCACCTGGAGGCGGAATTTGCAAGGATGGAAAAAATAGAGGACGTGACAGGAGTTATGGTTCAGGAAATGCTTACCGGAACAGAACTTTTTATAGGAGCCAAGTATGAACCAAAGTTCGGACATATAATTCTGTGCGGACTAGGCGGAATATTTGTTGAAGTTCTGGGCGATGTCTCCTCTGGCCTTGCTCCCCTGACCGTCAATGAAGCAAATTCAATGATAAGGAGCCTTAGGGCTTATAAGATAATCCGGGGAACCAGAGGAAAACCCGGCATCAACGAAGCCCTCTTTGCCGAAATAATAGTCCGCCTGTCTACTCTGCTCCGCTTTGCCACAGAGATAAAGGAACTCGACCTTAATCCCCTGATTGGCAGTGAGAAAAGCGTTACGGTGGTGGATGCAAGGATCAGGATCGAAAAAGGTTAATGATCCTTTTCCTGAATTATCTTCAAAATTTTCCTTATGTTGGAGAACTTTTTAAGGTACAAAGAGCCAGCAACAAGAACAAGTAACCAGTAAATATTTATAACATGATAATCCCACAGCTTTCTGTCTTTCTTGAAAACAAATCAGGCCGTCTGACTGATGTCCTTGAAGTACTGGGGAAGGAGAGCATCCGGATAATTGCTCTGAGTGTTGCAGATACATCCGAATTCGGGATACTGCGCCTTATTGTACCCGATCCCGACAAAGCCAGGGCGCTGCTCAAGGAACAACTGTTCACTGTAAACATATCTGAGGTCATTTCTGTGGTAACGCCCAACGAAGCCAGGTATTACGCCCGGCTCCTCCGGATACTTTCCGATATCGATATAAGCGTTGAATACACTTATGCGTTTCCACATGGAAGGGACGCCGTTATCATACTGAGGTGCAGTAATAACGACGAGGCAGTAAAGGCGCTCAGAAAAAATGATTTGCAGCTGATAAGCATGAAAGAACTTAAGGAGCTATAGAAAATGGAAATCTGGAACAGGCATTTCGAATGCATGGATCGTGAGGAACTGAGGAAGGTTCAGAGTGAGCGTCTTATTGAGACTGTTGAAAGGATTTACTTCAATGTACCTTATTACAGGCATAAGATGCAGGAGTCGGGGCTCGGGCCCGAGAAGATAAGGTCGATTGATGATCTGCGGAAACTTCCCTTTACTACAAAGCAAGACCTCCGGGACAATTATCCATTCGGCCTTTTTGCCGTTCCCATGAGTGAGATCGTGAGAATACATGCTTCGTCGGGCACAACGGGCAAACAAACTGTTGTGGGTTACACACGGAATGACATTTCAACGTGGTCGGAGGTGATGGCCCGGACACTTACCTGTGCAGGAGCCAACCGGCACGATTTTATCCAGATCGCTTACGGATACGGTCTTTTTACCGGAGGGCTCGGTCTCCACTACGGCGGAGAGAAGATCGGAGCATCGGTTATCCCCATATCGGGAGGGAACACCCAGCGGCAGATCCAGATCATGCACGATTTCGGAAGCACAGTACTGGCATGCACTCCTTCATACGCCCTGTATCTTGCCGAGGCCATGCTGGAAAGCGGGATAAGCCGCAACGAATTCAGGCTGAAAGCAGGTGTTTTCGGAGCCGAGCCATGGACTGAAAACATGAGGAGAGAGATTGAAGACAAGCTGATGATCAAGGCAATAGATATTTACGGCCTGAGTGAGGTCATTGGACCTGGAGTAGCGAGCGAATGTCTTGTCCAGGAAGGCCTTCATATATCCGAAGATCATTTTTACCCCGAGATAATAGATCCCGAAACACTTGAGGTCCTTCCGGAAGGTGAAATCGGGGAACTCGTGTTCACAACCCTTACCAAGGAAGGCCTTCCGCTTATCAGGTACCGGACCCGCGACCTGACAAGACTGAATTTCGGAAGATGCAAATGCGGACGGACGATGGTGAGAATGGATAAATGTCTCGGAAGAAGCGATGATATGCTTATTATCCGCGGTGTGAACCTCTTCCCGTCGCAGGTCGAAAGTGTCCTGCTGGAGATGAGCGAGATAAAGCCTCATTATCAGCTTATTGTCGACAGAGTGAACAATCTCGACACTCTCGAGCTGAAGGTGGAGGTGGATGAGGCATTCTTCCTCGATAAGATAAGCCAGCTCGAGACACTGAGGATGAAGTTACAGGATAACCTTCAAAGCTCCCTCGGACTCGGCATAAAGGTAAGCCTTGTTGAACCAAAAATTCTGGAGAGAAGCGAAGGCAAAGCAAAAAGGGTTATCGACAGAAGAAAATTTTAACAAATGATCATGGAGAACATACCGATATCTGAAGAAGTTATAGAGTCGTTGAAGGAAGCCACCGGTGTTCTTTCACCGGGTACCGCTTCCATAAGGGAGGTAGTTGCACTTGTTAACCGTATCGAACGGGAGACTGGCGTCAGCTTTGTGAGAATGGAAATGGGTGTTCCCGGCCTGCCCACACCTGCGATAGGGACAGATGCTGAAATAGAAGCTATCCGAAACGGAGTGGGATCGCTTTATCCTGACATAACAGGCCTTAGGTCGCTCAAGGAAGAAGCATCCCGCTTCATCAGGCTTTTTCTCAACATAAACGTAAGCCCCACAGGATGCATTCCTACAGTTGGCTCGATGATGGGATCGATGATATGCTTTCTGGTTGCAAACAGGAACGACAGGACCAAGGAGGGTTCACTTTTTATCGATCCGGGATTCCCTGTACAAAAACAGCAGGTTAAAATGCTCGGTCACGACTATTTTTCCTTTGACATATATAATCACCGCGGCCCTAAACTGAGGGCAAAGCTCGAATCAATCCTGGAAACCGGCAAGGTGTCGTCGCTCATATATTCCAATCCCAACAATCCGACCTGGATATGCCTCACCGAGGAAGAACTTTCCATTATCGGCGAACTCTGCAGGAAGTATGACGTTATTGTAATCGAGGATCTGGCTTATTTCGGAATGGACTTCAGAAAAGATTATCTCAATCCCGGCGAGCCTCCTTTCCAGCCTACAGTTGCCCGTTACGCAGACGATTACGTTTTACTTATCTCCAGTTCCAAAATCTTCAGCTATGCAGGACAGAGAATAGCCATCATGGCTATTTCCGACCACCTTTTCAACCGTTCATACCCCGATCTGCTAAGGTATTATTCTTCCGATAGATTCGGACATTCAGTCATATTCGGAGCGCTTTACGGGATATCGGCCGGAGTGACCCATTCAGTCCAGTACGGTTTTTCAGCCCTGCTTAAGGCAGTCAACGACGGTACCTACAGGTTCCGGGACGATATCATTGAATATGGAGAAAAGGCAAAGATCATGAAGGAGCTTTTTACAGGCAACGGGTTCACAATCACTTACGATAAGGATCTTGATGAGCCTATTGCCGACGGATTCTATTTTACAATTTCCTATCCCGGAATGACCGCCTCTGAACTTATAGATGCGCTTATCCCCTTCGGTATCAGCGCTATAACTTTAAATACATCGGGAAGCGAGAGAAAAGACGGCCTCAGGGCATGTGTTTCACAGGTTCCCCGTTCACTTTTCGGTGATCTGGAATACCGTCTGAAATGTTTCAGAAAAAAATATCCGGTTTATAATTAATAGTCACAAAATGGCAAAAATAAAAGGAAGCATCGTTGTAGATGTGGAGAGGTGCAAGGGGTGCGAAATATGTATGGTTTCGTGTCCCACCGGTACTATTGCCATGGCCAGGGAGGTCAATGGCAAGGGTTACAATTATGCATACCCGGCAAATCCCGATCTGTGCATAGGATGCGCAAACTGTGGCATGGTATGTCCCGACGGGGTGATAACAGTTTATAAAATCAAAGTATAGCGGCTATGGAAAGAGAACTTAGATTGATGAAGGGAAATGAGGCTGTTGCCGAAGCAGCTATCAGAGCCGGTGCTGACGGGTATTTCGGATACCCCATTACGCCGCAAAGCGAGATAATAGAATACCTTATGGAAGCCGATCCGGCAAAGACCACAGGAATGGTCGTTGTTCAGGCCGAAAGCGAGGTGGCTGCCATAAATATGGTATACGGCGGAGCAGGTTGCGGCAAGAAGGTGATGACCACATCATCCTCACCGGGGATAAGTCTGAAACAGGAAGGTATAACCTATATAGCCGGTGCTGAGCTTCCATGCCTTATTGTAAACGTCGTCAGGGGCGGCCCCGGCCTTGGTACCATACAGCCTGCACAGTCGGACTACTTTCAGGCTGTGAAGGGAGGCGGTCACGGCGACTACCACCTAATAGTACTTGCTCCTGCTTCTGTTCAGGAAATGGCCGATTTTGTCGGACTGGGATTTGACCTGGCATTCAAATACAGAAACCCTGTTATGATACTTTCCGATGGCGCCATCGGTCAGATGATGGAAAAAGTATGGCTCGATCCTCCGAAGAAAAGGTCGGACAACATCCCCGGATGGGCCACTACCGGCAAGCCTGCCGGCAGGAAAAGGAACATTATAACCTCGCTTGAACTGGATCCGTTCAGACAGGAGGTCTTTAACCGGAAACTGGTGGCAAAATACAATGAGATAAGGGAAAAGGAAGTCCGGTACGAAGAATACCAGTGCGAAGATGCCGAATATCTGCTTGTTGCCTATGGAACAAGCGCCAGAGTCTGCCAGAAGACAGTCCAGCTTGCGCGTGAACAGGGCATTAAGGCCGGACTTCTCAGGCCAGTAACACTTTTCCCGTTCCCCTCGAAAAGGATAAGCGAACTTTCCACCAGGGTTAAAATGGCACTGGCAGTCGAGATG